>JBAYVM010000032.1:0-13245 GCA_041674645.1 Victivallaceae bacterium
AGCATTAAGCTTTTCCTGGTCGTTCAATATTTTACCGGTCGCGAAAATAGCGCCGCAGACGCCTTCAGGCGCACGTCCGCCGCCCCAAGCTTTATAATCGGCAATATCCTGCACCGTAACTGACGGATGGTCTTCAAAAAATTTCAGCACCGCTTGAGCGCAATTGAAATTTTCCTCTTTGTGAAACTTGTCCGACGCCTTTAATTTAGTCATATATTTTCTTTCATTTAAAATTTATTGGTTTTGTATACCATTCTTTTCCTGTTCAAGAAATAGTTCCAGCAACAACATACTCCAGAGAACGTAACTGTTGTCGGCGCGAGCGGAAAAATGTTGTTCCAGCAGTTCTTTAATGACATTGGGTTTAAAGAAGTGTCCGCTGGTCAGTTCACCTTCGAGAAGGTGCTGAGATAACATATTTTTCCACGGACCGCGGAACCAGGCGGCGAGCGGCACACCGAAACCTTTTTTGCGACGTTCGGAAATTTCCGGCGGAATCAAATCCTTGAATGCTTCTTTCAGGATATGTTTGCGGGAAGTTCCGCGCAACTTGAAATCCAGCGGAAGCGAGGCGGCAAATTCAACCAGTTCATGATCCATAAACGGGCTGCGAACTTCAAGCGAACAGGCCATCGAGGCGATATCGACTTTCGTCAGAATATCGCCGGGCAAATAAGTATGAACGTCAGTTTCCATAATTTTTTCGACATGGTTGACGGCGGTGGCGTTATTGTAAGCAGAGCTGATTATTTCGCATGAACTAATCGGCTTAAAACCGTCAAAACGCTCGCCGTAAAGTTGTTTTTTTTGTTTTTCGTCGAACCGGCATATAATATCCAAATAACGCTGGCTGGACTCTGACGCAACGGTTCTCAGCGTGCGGCGCAAACGCCCGGACATTGTGCGTTCACCGGAGTCCGGCATAAATTTTGACGGTATACCGAACAGGAGTTTACGGAGCGGCAACGGCAGTTTATCGCTATACGCGGAATATTTCATCACCAGATATCGTTCATAGCCGGCAAATAATTCGTCCGCGCCGTCACCGCTAATGGCGACGGTTACATGTTCGCGAGTGAATTTGCTCAACAAAAATGTCGGCAACATGGAAGCATCACTGTAGGGTTCGCCATAATGCCCGGCCAACTTGCGAAGCAAGTCGAAATCCTGCGAATTGACGACTTGTTCGTGATACTGCAACGGAAACGCCGCCTGCCGGTTGATGGCGGCTGCGGCAATCGTGGCATAACTTCTTTCGTCATACTGTTTTTCAGCAAAGCCAATGGTAAAAGTTTTGACCGGATTATCGCACAACTGACTCATTATACCAGTGACAATACTGGAATCCAAGCCGCCGGAAAGGAAGGCCCCGAACGGAACGTCGGACATGAGACGGCGTTTTACCGCCAAAGTAAGCAGTTCACGCAATTGCGCAGCGGCATCATGGAACGACAAATTGGTTTTAACAGAATAATCCGGCTGCCAGTAACGTTCAATCCGGAACGAGCCGTCGTCAATGTCCATATCCAGAAAATGTGCCGGTGGCAATTTGTAAACGTCTTTGTAAACTGTCAATGGAGCAGGAATGTACTGCATGGAAAAATAATCATGAAGCGATTGCAGATTCAGTTCCCGCGGCATGTCCGGGTGCTGTTTCAAGGCGCCAAGCTCACTGGCAAAAGCCAGCAAACGTTTGTGTCGAAAATAAAACAGCGGCTTCTGTCCCATCCGGTCGCGGGCCAGCAAAACGCGCCCAAGCTTGTGGTCGTAGATGCAAAACGCAAACATTCCTTTCAGCAGTTTTACACAATCCGCGCCATGTTCTTCATACAAGTGAACAATGGCTTCGGTATCGCAATGGGTGCGAAAAACATGTCCCCGCGTCTCAAGCCGTTGTCGTAACTCATCATGATTGTAAATTTCGCCATTGAAAACTATTTGCACGGAACCATCTTCATTGCCGAGCGGTTGATGTCCGTTTGACAGGTCAATAATCGACAACCGGCGGTGTCCAAGCGCGGCGCGGCTGTCGGCAAAAATTCCGCTGTCATCTGGTCCCCGGTGCGCCTGAGCGGAGTTCATACGTTCCAATACCGCGGTGGCGGCAGTTTTATCCGTAAAATTGATTATTCCAGCAATTCCGCACATATTAAAGCTTCCGGGTTGTCATTTTTATATTAAAACAGCATTAGAAATTTAATGTATTGCCGAAGTAAATCAACTGGATGAGCAGAATTTATCGCAACTCTTAAGAATTAAGATTGAAAGCCGACCAAACAGGCTTTATTTTTTGTCTAAAAAAAATGATGAACTCTGAAATTTTAGATATTCTGCTGGTATTCACGCTGGGTGCAGCAATTGTCGCGGTAATCACCATCGGTGATACGTTAAAAAAACGGCGGCGACTCCGATTGTTTAATCAAGAACTGCCACCGGATAAAGTAGCGATAATAGAGCGCAATATTGCGTTGTGCCGTATTATGCCGGAAGAGCTGAAACTGGAACTGAGAGGCCGAGTTAATATTTTTTTGCGCGAAAAAGAATTTGAAGGTTGCGGCGGCCTGGAAATAACGGACGAAATAAAAGTTACAATTGCCGCCTCCGCGTGTGTTCTGTTGTTAAATAAAAATCTTGATTATTATCCCGGACTTAATTCTGTGCTGGTATATCCTTCGGCGTATGTCGCACACGGCAGCGCCTCCAGAATCGGCTCTCAAATTGTTTATGATTCAGAAAGCGCCAGACTGGGAGAATCGTGGCAGCACGGAAGTCTTGTTTTAGCCTGGGATCATGTTTTGTCCGATGCCTGCAGTTATGGTTCCGGGCACAATGTAGCACTGCACGAATTCGCGCATCAGCTTGACCAGGCAAATGGTGTAGCTGACGGCATTCCAATTCTCAACAATAAAGATGCGTATCCGCATTGGATGCAAGTTATGCGCCAGGAATTTGAACATCTGCGTCACGAAGTTAAATTCAGACACCGGGATGTAATTGATGATTATGGCGCCACCAATCCGGCGGAGTTTTTTGCTGTGGCGACCGAAACATTTTTCTGTTGTTCCGACGTAATGAAAAAAGTTCATCCGGAGTTATATCAGGAGCTGGCCGGTTTTTATCAGTTAGACCCTGCTGAGTGGGTAAAGAACCTAAGCGCCAAACAAGCTCATTTTAATCTTACCTCTTGATGAAAATACCCTTAAGCCCGCGAACACGGGTGCCGTTGCCCAGTTCTTCAGCAATATTAAGCAACTCCAGATCTGAATAAGTTGGCTCTTCAAGCAAACTTTCATCAATAATATCCACCGGATTGAACTGTTGCAGCGTCCACTCCCGTACTCCCAGAGCAGAAAGCTCAGTGCGCATAGTTTTCATGTCAGTAATCGACAACAAATGTTTATGAACTGTAGTGCGTACATCCAGCGCAATATTTTCTTTGGCGGCAAAACTAATGACGCTTTGTACTTTTTCCGCAATATCGCGACTCCCGCATCGGGTGACTTCATTGTACTTAGCTTTCGGCGCTTTGTAATCTATTCCCATCGCGTCAAGCCCGGCCTCATGGTGCATTGTAAAAACTTTTCCCGGTTGGCTGGCGTTGGTGTCAAGTTTGACCAGAAAACTTTTCGCTTTAATTTTTTTCACAAAGTTAAGCAATCCGGCACGGAGAGTCGGTTCGCCACCGCTGATGACCACTCCGTCAAGTTTTCCGGAACGCGAGTCCAGAAAGTTCATAAATTCGGTTTCAGTAATTTCCGTCTGGCTTTCAGGGTCAAACACCAGACATGGATTGTGACAATAAGGACAACGAAAATTGCAGTCTCCGACAAAGACTATGCAGGATAACTTTCCTGGATAATCAATCATCGAAAACGGTCGCATTCCACGGATATTCATTTGGTCCTTCCGGTATCAATATTAATTTATTATGCCATAAAAAAGCTCTCCTGTCCGTAAGAACAGGAGAGCTGAATTGAGATAATTATGCTACGGCTTCTTTAGGACAGGAAGATTCAACGGCATAAGTCTTTCTGTCTTTGAATTCTTCTTTTTTGCCCTTGTTCCAATTCGATACAGGCCTGAAATAACCGCACACCCTGCTGTACACTTCAGTTTTCTCTCCACATTTCGCCATGATCCCATCTCCTTCGCTTTGTACCCTCGCCGCCATCTTGCAGTTTCAGAGAATCCAAGTCCCGGCCCGTAGAGACTTTTCTGCTCTTCATCTGACAGTTTGACGGTTCAGATTGTTTTTATCACTTTATATTCCTTCCAGGGTGGGTGGAAAGAATATCTTAACTTAAATCAACCAACAACTTTTAAATTTTCGTTTTCCGCTACATCCAACGGGCACTCATGATGCTCGCCAGAAATATAACCGTGGACCGGACAAATACTGAATGACGGCGTCAGAGTAAAATAGGGCAACCGGTAATTTTCGGCAATCCTTTTCACCAATGCCGCCACCTGACTCTGGTCTTCGATTTTTTCTCCGATAAACGCGTGAAAAACGGTCCCGCCCGTATACATCGCTTGCAACGGCTCCTGCAAGTCCAACGCTTCGAACAAATCGTCAGTATAACCTACCGGCAACTGAGTTGAGTTGGTGTAATACGGGTTGGTGTCGCCGGCACAGATAATATCCGGATAGAGTTTCCGGTCCAGGCGCGCCAGCCGGAAGCTGGTGCCTTCTGCCGGAGTTGCCTCCAGATTATAAATATGTCCGGTCGATTCCTGGAAATCCTGAATCTTCTTTTTCATGAAATCCAGCACTTTCAACGCGAAGTTGCTGCCTTCCTCGTCGCAGATTGAGCAACCAAGGAAGTTCAAACATGCTTCGTTCATGCCCACCAGCCCAATGGTACTGAAATGATTTTTCAGAGTGCCAAGATAGGTTTTGGTGTAAGGCAAAAGGTCACCTTCAAGATAACGCTGCACAACTTTACGTTTTATCTCCAGCGATTCCATTGCCAGGTTCATGAGATTGTCAAGACGCGCGAAAAACTGTTTTTCATCTTTGGCGATATAGCCGATACGCGGCATATTCATCGTAACCACTCCAATGGATCCGGTCTGCTCGCCGGCGCCGAACAGGCCACCGGTTTTATTCCGCAATTCACGGATATCCATCTGGAGGCGACAACACATACTTCTCACGTCTCCAGGATTGAGATCGCTGGTAATGAAATTCTGAAAATACGGCAGTCCGTATTTGCCAGTTACTTCAAACAACAATTTAGCATTGTCGCTGTTCCAGTCGAAATCTTTAGTTATATTATATGTCGGAATCGGGAAAGTAAATATTCTGCCATCCCGGTCGCCTTCACTCATAACTTCTAGGAACGCCTGATTAATCAGATCCATTTCTTTCTGGTAGTCTTTGTAATACTTGCCTTCCTGCAATTGTCCGCCAATAATTATCGGAGAATTTTTCAGGTCTTCTGCCACAACCCAGTCAAACGTAAGATTGGTAAATGGCGTCTGGCCCCAACGGCTGGCAATATTCAAGCCGAACACAAATTGCTGAATACTCTGCTTAATCTGACGATAATCCAAACCATCTTCACGAACAAACGGCGCCAGCATCGTGTCAAACGAGTTAAACGCCTGAGCGCCCGCCCATTCAGTTTGCAGCGTGGACAGAAAATTAACGATTTGTCCGAGTGCGGTATCAAAATGCCTTGCCGGGCTGGCGCTGGCTCTGCCGCCACGACCGCGAAAACCTTCCGTCATCAACTGACGCAAGCTCCAGCCGGCACAATAACCGACAATGCCGCATGACAAATCGTGAAGATGAAAATCGGCATTGTTGTGCGCATCGGCAATCTCTTTCGGATAAATATTGGACAGCGTATAATGTGCTATAACAGCGCCGCTGACATGATTCAACAAACTGGCATAAGAATATCCGGCATTAGAGTTTTCATTAACGCGCCAGTCTTCCTGGTCAATGTATGAAGATACCAAATCCTGAACATCCATCATCAATTTTTTACCTTCACGCAACTTATCGTGCTGTGCGCGGTAAAGAATGTAAAGTTTGGCCGCTTTGCTCAAACCACGCCGGATAAAAGAACTTTCCACCAGATCCTGGATTAACTCGATGTCAGGAACGTTACTTGCATCATTAAAGCCTTTTTTGTGCAGAGCTTCAACAACATCCCGGCAAATAGTCTGCGCGAGTTTGTCATTGGCAGTCCCGGCTGCTTTCAAAGCTTTCCCGGCGGCAAGAGTAATCCTCTCCGGCTCGAAATCCACTACCCGCCCGTCTCTTTTCTTAATCTTCGCTATTACGCTGGCTGCGTCAGACATTGTTCAGTCCCTCTCCAGTATAAAAAATTAATATTTTTCAAAGCATTTGCAAGTGAAAATCCATTTTGCCGACAGCCGTTTCACCGCATTCCATTATCTTTTGTCAGAGTCTAATTTAAGTACATAATATTGAAGATGCAAATTGAATAACCACAATATATTGTGTTTTTTTGAAAATTTCTTATAACCTTTGAGCATCAATAACTTAGAGATTTTAACGAATAATAGTTGCCTTTTTATTAATAAAAAAATATCTTAAAAAACTTTTGTTGCAATTAGCTTGATAGTTGTAGTTTTAGGTGTATTTTGGGGTATATTTTCAGTGATTTTTATTTGGCATGACTAACATTCATAATATTATTTACGCAGGATTTAAATATGGAACGCAATCGGCGGATTTTAATCGTTGACGACCAGGAAGATTTAAGAGAACAGTTGGCAAAGTTGCTAATCAGCAGTGGGCAGCCGAGTAAAACTGCAACTTTAGTGCAAAGTATGCGTGCCCGGTTAATGGGTCTGGAAGACAAAGAATTGGAAGATGATAAGAAAGAACTTCCACAGTACGATATTGATACAGCCGGCCAGGGCGAAGAAGCATTCGAAATGGTCAAAGCGGCAATTGAAAACGGTGCGCCTTACGCGGTAATGTTAACCGATATGCGAATGCCTCCCGGCTGGGACGGACTGAAGACCGCGAAAAAAGCCCGTGAAGTTGACAAAAACCTTGAAATTGTCATTATGACTGCGTACGCAGATCACGGCCAGGATGAAATTTCCCGCGAAATAGGCACTCCGGAAAAACTTTTGTATATCAAAAAACCTTTTCAGGCGGAAGAAATCTTCCAGCTGGCATTGTCACTAACTTCTAAATGGAACTTTGAAGAACTGGAACGCACCCGTCGTAAATGGCTTGAAGATCTTATCCGGTGCATGCGAAAAGTAAAACTGTCATACGACGGGAAAAATCTGTTCCCGGCGACTTTGGAGGCATTGTTAAGCTTTACCGAATCAACTAAAGGCTTTATTGCCACTTGGAATGAAGACAGCAAATCCTGGAAATTACGGGCTCAACACAGTGTTGAAACACAAAAAGCCGAAGATTTTATTGTAAAAAATTCCACCGGTCTTTGCGAAAGCGATACTATTCAGAAAGATTTTCACGGACAATATCTCATACCGCTAAAAAGTCATGAATTATCAGCTGTGGTAATAATTTATGATGCGAAAACATTCAATGATCAGGAATGGTATAAATTAATGAATCTGCTGGTCATGACATCGAATGAAAATCTAGAAAATGTCAGCTTCAAAGAGAAACAGGCAGCGAACAATACCGACACCAGAAATATTATCCATATTGTCCGGCAGATTCGGGAAGATGCTGAAATTTTAAAGAAAAAATATGAAAAAGAGAAAGATTTAGACCGGATGCTGGAACGCGTAGACAAAGTACTCGAATCCATGAAACGTTAAATAATCCAGTCGTACAATTGTAATGGCTGTTTTAAAATCTTAATTGCGCCTGGCTCCCGCCTGTCGTTAACTGGGCTATTATATGATTTATTGCGACAAAAAATTTCCCCGCCGTCTATGCGAAGACATTGAACCACACATCATGATTCCAGACGGCAAAGTGGTCAGACGTCCGTTTAACCGCTTTAAGCCGGACGTTACGGGCTGGTGGCTGGTTCCTTCGCTTGAGTTGCCATTCTACCGTTGCGGCAAGATATATTCCGACTGGGGCGACAACGAACGCCAAACAATTACCTGCGGTTTTTACCTGGAAAAAGGTCTTGCACCGGAAGTTGCGGTGGTTTATCCGTCAAAAAAAGGCCGGGCTCTGATAATGAATGACCGTTGGCAGTGGTGTAATTTTGTTGCCGACTGTACCAATGGAACATTTTTACATGCGCTAAAACACGCTGCGGTTGCTTCCGGACTGCCGGTGGAAGTACACATTTCCGGCGGCTATGTCGACGATCCGGCGCTCTTTGACCCGTACTGCGAAATTCAAAAGAAAGACCACTTCATTTTCGACCTGCAAAATGATTATGAAACCCTGAAATATCGTTGTGCGAAGCGCGACGCAATGGTGCTGAAACCGTTAAATAAAGTAAAAACACTGAGCGATTTCAGTTTGGCGATTAAGGAGTTTAACTCAGATCACTTTCTCTGGCTGAATGTTTTTATTGCCGCGCGCTTTAATATTCCGGCTGAAGTTCCTTCTAATCAGTCCGGTATCTGGTCGGCTGAAAATATCTGGAAACATTTCCTGATAAATTTCACCCCCTGGCTAAAATAAGAGAGGCCGGAAAACCCGGCCTCAATTAAATCTGCTGGCAGATAATTTATTTTGACTCGAACTCAGAACCTTTTTTTACTGCGTCCACGATTCTGACAACCTCAACTCCTTCGTCAATAGTTATCGGAAATGGAACACCTTCCCGGATAGCTTTATAGACATGCTCCCAGATATTATAAGTATCACATTTTGCCGCCGGAGCAACTGCTATGGTTTCTTCAATCCAATTAAGTTTTTCCTCATTGGCGAATCCGCCAGTCAATGGCGGATTTTCAGCAATTGCTGCAATATTTTGCAATTTCTGTTTCGGGTCAATGTATTTCAATTTAATTTCATTGCCAGCGCAAACTAACGCACCCTTGGTTCCAAAAATAACATATTCCGGCTGCGAAATGGCTGCGCCTCCACTGATTTCCAAATCAACAATTCTGCCGTTTTCCCCTTTAAGGACAATTTTCAAATGGTCTTCCGCGTCTCCGACTGCGGCGATTTTTTTCAAGTCGCTCCAAATTGCAGACACCGGCGATTCAAGAAAGCGCAATGCGTGTTCGATAATGTGTGGTCCCCAGTTATTCAATTGACCGCCACCGCATTCCATAATTGTCTGCCAGTCATTACGACGCTGGTAGTTTTGACGATGTAATTTAACCTCATAAATATCGCCCAGAATTCCGGAGGCAATAATTTCCCGGATGTGAGTAAAGGGGGACTCAAAACGACGATTGTGACGCAGGAAAAGTTTTCCCGGATATTTAGCAGAAGCGGCTTTCAAAGTCAAAGCTTCAGCATAAGTCAAAGCAATCGGTTTTTCCAGAAAAACGTACTTCCCAGCTTCCAGCGCTTTAATCGCGTGAGTTGTATGTTGAGGAGAACGAGTGGCGATGGAAACAAGCTCAACTGCCGGATTAGATAAAAAATTTTCTGGCTCAGAATAAATGGTGCATTTTACTTTTTCTGCAAATGCGTCGCGACGTTCCTTACTGGTATCGCATCCAGCGACAATTTCAAACAGTTCAGGGAATCTTTCAATCTCCGATATGTGCATGGTGTTGCCAGCACGTCCAAGACCCCATATACCTACTTTTATTTTCTGTGACATTTTCAACCTCTTTTACCAATAACATTTTTTACAAAATTAATACTTACAGCCAAATCTTTCAGTGGATCACGCAAATGAACATCGTGTTCAATATGAATCCAACCATCCCATTTTGCGTCAAGCAAAGCTTCAATCACGCTCGTGTTATCAAAGCCATTATTGCCCGCTCCTAATTCACAAAAGCGATAGTCAGCAACGCCGTCTTCCTTGGTCTTGCCGGTCAGGAATACATCTTTTAAGTGCATAACAGAAATACGGTTATGGTATTTTTTGACTATTTCAACCGGATTTCCGCCAGCCATCGATAAATGTCCGGTATCAAAAACAATACCCGCATCCGGAACTGCTTTCAGAAAATCTTCCAATTCCTGCTGCGTCTCCACTCGCTGATACATATGATTGTGAATCGAAGCTGTGACAGACCAGGCTTTGCAAGCTTTTACCATGGCATTGGCGCGGCGACAGAAAACATCAAACTCAACTTTGCGGTCAATCTGCCCCGGAGTCAACCATACATAATTTTTGCCAAGTCCTGCGGTCCATTCTGTAGTCGCCTGAACATTCAGTCCGCGACAAGTGCTGAAATCCATTCCGAGTTTTCTATACATTGCCGCTTTTTGAAGCGCATCCGATGGACTTGCCGCCTCAAGACGTTCAGTGCCGTCAAAACCCAGCTTCTTTAACTCCAGCAAACGCTCTTCAATATCGTAGAGCCCGCCGTACCACACATTCATTCCGTAATCAGCCACTCCAAATTTCATCGTATAAATTCCTTTTTGAAATTGCACTATATGGATTATATGAGTATAATATATCGCTTCTTTTATGTAAAAGAATAGATATAATGTGCAAAAATATAGATTTTTTAATCATGGAATATTTTGACGGAATAACTTTTATCGGCAGCACCGACCATCCAACTTACACTGGTTTTGTACAAAATAGATTTTTTGACGGCTATTACGGCATTCAATACAATCATCGCGGAGCGCTGGAGTTTTCTATTGATAATTCAGCGGTGCAACATGTAGAAGGATCATGGTGTTTTATCAGTCATCCTGGAGCTCGCTTCGATTACGGGTCACCGCCTGGCGAAAGCCGCCATCACTGCTTTGTTTGTTTCAAAGGTAAAAAAATTGAACAATATATTCGTGGCGGCTTAATGGTAATCAACCGTAATCAACCGTTATTAAAAATCGGAAACCCCGAGCGCTTTCTCTCGACTTTGCGAGAACTAATCATGACAGAACACCAACCAATGACTTCAGTTCAGCACGGACGCGCGGTCTTACTGTTGGAATACGCACTGCTACAAATGCATGAACCATTACCAGCAATGCTGCCGGAAGGTAATTATCTCACGCCGCAGTTAGAAATGTTATCACGCAATATTCAACAGAATCCATGCCTGGAATGGAATTTCAAAGCAGAGGCTGCTGCCATTGGCATTTCTTATCCGCATTTCAGAAGGTTATTCAGAAAACATACCGGTTCGCCGCCGGGACAATATATGATTGAATGTCGTTTGCGTGGAGCCGCATCTCAACTTTTGCGCAGTGATACCCAAATCAGCGTCATTGCAGAAAACTGCGGCTTCGAAGATGAATTTTATTTTTCCCGGCTGTTCAAACAACATTACCAACTGTCTCCATTAAATTATCGTAAAGAATTCAGAATGCACTAAACAAGATTAGTTAAAAACTCGGCTTCCAAGTCATACGGATTCGACAAAGACAGAATCAAAAAAATACTCCGTCGCGATTGCGAATACATGAAAGACTGCTGTTTCGATATAACATTAAAAGACGTAGAAACCGTAGAAAAAGACCCGGAACGCATTCGCAACTGGGTAAAAATAGTACGCCAAGTCATTGATGAACAGTTTTGACCTGATAGTTAATCCCGCAAACAAACAAACTCCAAAATTATAGTCTTGTACTGGACTAAAGTAGTTCCGTATATTAGATTATCTGCTTTATGATTTAATATGAATAATACAACTTTTTTAAAGGCGTACATGAAAAAGCTGTCGAAAGCGGAAAAAAGCTGGATTTTATATGATTTTGCGAATTCCTCCTATGGCCTCATAATCATGACGGCGATAATGCCAATTTATTATAAAAGCTATATTGCCAACGGCGTACCGGAAGCAACATCAACAGCCGACTGGGGGTTTGCCAATTCAGCCGCCGGCCTGGCTGTAGCGCTAATTGCCCCAGTGCTGGGTGCAATTGCTGACGTAAAACAAAAGAAAAAACTGTTTCTGGCAATATTTCTGATTGGCGGTGTGATTTGTACTGGTATGTTCAGCGTGGCAGAACCTGGAATGCGTTTTTTTACGCTCGGACTTTATGCGTTGAGTTTGATTGGTTTCGCCGGAGGCAATATTTTCTATGATTCTCTCCTGATAGATGTAACCACCAAACGACGCATGGATTGGATTTCTGGCGCCGGTTACGCCTGGGGCTACATAGGCGGAGCGTTACCGTTCATACTGGCAATCATTTTAATCGGCATCGGAGAAAAATATAAACTGGGCAACGAAATGACCAGACTGTCCTTTATCATTACCGCGGTCTGGTGGGCGGTGTTTTCAATTCCCGTACTCAAAGATGTCCGGCAGAAATATATTATTAAAACTGGTAGCCGCACCGTCTCACAGGCAATCAAAAACCTGATTGATACTATCAAAAAAATTAAACAGTATCGTAATATCGCGCTCTTTCTGGGAGCCTATTTTTTATATATAGATGGAGTTGATACCATCATCCGAATGGCCGTGCCTTACGGACGCGATGCCGGATTAACTGCATTCCTGCTGATGATGACCGTGCTTGGGCTGCAACTGCTGGCATTTCCGTTTGCATTACTTTATGGGCATTGGGCAACGATTTTCGGAACCAAACGAATGTTATATGTGGCAATCACAGTTTATACCGTAATCACGTTTTTCGCGTTTTTACTTCCCGGCATCAACGACAATACCACTAAACTGATAGTATTTTTTACCCTGGCGTTCATGATTGCCTCTTCGCAAGGCGGCATTCAAGCGTTAAGCCGTTCATATTTCGGCAAGATAATCCCGAAAGAACAGTCGGCTGAATTTTTTGGCTTCTACAATATTTTCGGTAAATTCGCCACTATTTTCGGACCATTGCTGATTGCGTTTTCAAGCCGCTGGCTGGGAAATGCGCGCTACGGCATGTTGAGTCTGGTTGTGTTCTTTATTGGCGGTGGCGTGTTGTTATACTGCGTCAAAGACGAATAGGCTTAAATATACTACTGCTTGTGAGAAAAATGGTCGTCCAATCCTCTATCTTTCTAATTTTTCAACAGAGAATTTCCGGCCTTTTTCGATGATTTTCAAAAGTCCAAGTTCGTTAGAACGGGAACTGGATGGCATCAGGGATTCAATTCGCGTCTTTATGTGTAAAGTCGCGACATTTTGGCGCATTGAGGATTTCCCGGTAGATTGTCAGCGCCACATCGGAAAAGCAACAGAAAATCACATCTTCCGGCAAATTCTGCGGCC
>JBAYVM010000033.1:0-13052 GCA_041674645.1 Victivallaceae bacterium
AACCATCGGCTGCCCGTGGTTCAGGACTAAGAATGTTCCGCGGCTGGCTTATTCAATAAAGCGGCATAATGCGGAAGGCATGTGCCTGACTTCATGGAACACGACAAGAATTGACCAGTTGAAACCGGAATTGATTCGTGCGTTGGCCTTAACGGCATATTATTCCTGGTCTCCGGATGATTGTGACCTGGAACATCTGAAATTTGTTCCCGATGCCATTACGGAAGGCGCTGCTTACTGGAATAAAGTAAAATTTCCGGCGGTAACGGTAACTCCGGTTAAAATTGATGGCGGGCTGACTGGCGGAAATGAACTTGTTAACGCGCTTGGACTGCCGGATGGAACCGATGCTGCGGTTATTGGAACGCCATTCAAAAACTATCGCGGAGTCACGTTCGATGTATTTCAGAAGGATGGCAAACCGGCGGCAGTTATGCTTCGAGGAGTAGCCAGCGGAACGAAAGGAATGGTCAATAACGGCGATTTTTCGCCTGGGTTTGGCATCAATGGCTGGAATCTGCAAAATGCCGGTAAGGAGGATATTTTTGAGACGAACGGTGTGCTTAAAATAATTGCGCCTCAAGATAAAAAATTTATGCGCGCCTATCAGGATATTGCGCTTGATCCGAAGAAATCATATTCTCTAGTCTATAAAGTTAAAGCTGATGTTCCAGGAACGGCCAGGGTGTGGTTGTATTCCGGCGATGAAAAATTCAAATGGGATGCTAAAATCCTTAATTCCAATACCAAAAATACCGACTGGATGGTTAAAGAAGTTCAGTTACCTCCAGGCAGCGGTTCAGTGCGCATCTGTTTTTCTGCTGAAGGAGCAGGAACTGCCGCATATTATGACGATATAAAAATTGTTGAGGCTGGTGCAATTAAATCCAGCCAGACTGTCGGAACAAGCATTGACATTCCGGTTGATAAAAAAGCTAGAGTAGTAACCTTTATGCACGCGACCAGCAAACAGATTTTAGAAGAAGATATGGCTGGCATGGGTAAAAAATTCGCAAATTCAATTCCCGGTCAGTACATCATTGTTTATTCCGATGGTTCAAATATCTGTATCCCGTTGTTTTATCGCGTGAATATCGCTGCGGCAAATGATATGGCGCTTGGGAGAGATTCTGATGTCGGTTTGTTCGGAACTGTCGGCTATACGACATTCTTGAATATTCCAACTTTCACATGGGCAAATCCGTACCCTGCAAAGACCATAACATCAATAAAAATCGTCCCCGGTAACTCAAAAGACATGTCGTTACTGTTGTTTGGCATCTCGCTGGATTGACTGTACTAATAAATCGATTAAAAATGACGAATATTAAACCGAGAAGCACGCCATTAAAGGAATTAATATGAGAATGTTATCTGTTATTTTTGTGTTATTTTTGGGACTGGCGATTATGAATAATGTTTTAGCAACGCCTGCCGGATTAATTATTGTTCCAGCGCCTAAAGAGGAAAATTATAGCGATAGTAAAATAGTTATTGCAAATAGCAGTGAAGTTATCGCTACTGTTATCGATGGTGGACATGAAAATATTGCGTTGGAACTGATGGAAGTTATGAAGGGATTTTCCGGTGCGAAACTAAGTATTGCTTCCAATCGAGATACTCTGCCGGTGACTCGTGGATTGATAATTATGGATGTTGGCGGGCGGCATCCTGCAGTAAAAGATTTGAATATTGATATTCCTGCCATGCCGGAGGGATATACAATTAAGGTCGGGCAATGGCAGAGTAAAAACGTTGTCGTATTAGCCGGTCGGGACATTCCAGGCCTCTATTGGGCAATGCAGTCTTTTCGTCAATTAATTTCGGACTCTAAACATGGAGTTGAAGTTCCAGTATGTTTGATTCGTGACTGGCCGGATTTTTCATATCGTTCAATGGGTGGACAAGATTCTATCGATTCAATAAAGCATAACTTACAATATAAAATAAATATAAGTTTTCTGCCGCCATGGCAGAAAGATATCAGAGGCAAATGGAATTCACCTGATGAAAGTTATTGGAAAAGAGTCTATGATGCAATTCGCTACTCGTTGCCGCGCGGCGCTCTGGTAAATCAATGGGTTGAACCATATGATTCAGCACAAGGCGATAATCCATCTCAAAAAAATATTGTCTGCAGTAATGAAAATGATCTCAAAGCTTATTATAATACTTTTAAACAAGGCCTGGAACTTGGCAATAAATTGATTACAATCGGAATTGATGATCATGCCGCCAACCCGGCGCATCTGAATGCGCAAGATAAAGAGAAATTTGGTACGCATGTTGAAACTCATGCATATATGGTCAGTCGGATTGCCAATCAGGTCAATAAAGATTTTCCTGGCACCATGGTTTGTGTTATCCCTGGCGAATATCATAGCGCGAAAGATATAAATGGTTTTTATGATAAGGCTGGGGTTCCGAAAAATGTTGTAATTATGTGGACCGGTGAAAAAACTATATCCTATGATTTCTCCGCTGACGCAGTAAAAGCTCTCGCTGATGGCATTGAAGGTCGCCGGTTTGTGATTTTTGATAATACTTTTGCTCAACCTTTAGGGAAAGGGCGCGGACCAGTATTATTCGAAAAATACGCCACAGGTTATAAAGCGTTGGCAAACAATAACAAATGTCTCGGATTGCACGTTATGGGTGTTATGGATCGTAATGTGCGTTATTTAATAAAAGGTATGCAGGTTGCCGATTATCTTTGGAACGCTAAGCATTACAATCCTGAACTTTCTTTGCGAAGAATATTGACCAAAGTTGCTGGCGCTGACGCAGTTGAGCCGCTTCTCGCCTTCAGAAATAATATGATGAATATTGCTGAAGCATTGCCGGTCGAAAAAACTATCGCTCAGGTAGAGAAGGGCTTTATCGTAAATATTATTGTTACAGATAAACTTCGCAACGATAGTTTAAAGCGGTTGCAGATTTCCGCCAACAATCTTAAATCCGTTGAAGCAACTTGTAAAAATAAAGAACTGGTTGCTGAGCTGAAGCAGTTGCAACATAACGCAGAGAGTATTCTCGAATATTTCTACAAGAAAGCTAATACAGGTAAAACAATTGAACCAACTGGCACTGTGTCGTTCGTATTTCCTGCCGAAATTACCGGTGGTACCTATTTTAGAAATTACGCGTGGAAATGTCCTAAACGTAATGGTCTGGCTATTTATGGACAAGGAAAGCCGGGCGGCGCAAAAGCATTTATTAAATTTAACCTGACAAAATTGCCAACTAGTGACGTCAGCTTGGAAGTTGAAGGGCAGGGACATAAAGGAATTGTTTTTGCCATAAGAATTAACGGTACAGAAATTATCAAAGATAAAGATATTTTTCCTTATGGTGACTGGAAAACAAAACAGTTGACAATCAATAAAGCTTTGCTCAAGACCGGAATGAATACTATAGAATTTGAAACGGTGAACAAGAAAACTCCATGGATAATGTTGGCTAAAGTTCAATTGTTATTTAAATAAGTTTTGAGTTATTCTTTACCTTTCTCCGTTAAAAGTCAACATCTGTGTTGTCTGCGCATGAAAATATCTGAAAATTAGTTTTTAAGTATTTTCTGCGATAATCCATTATTGCTAAGTCTTCGCTATTCTAAAAAAAGTTTCGATTTAAAATATTTTCCCTCTAATATTTTTGCCGGTTTGGTGTCTTTATCTATGAAATGTATATTAAACGCAACTTTTATATTAAGGTATTATTTTTATGAGAAAACTGTTTTTATTGTTTATATTGATTGGCGGTCTGAATTTTTGTTTGTCGGCGGATGATGAACCGGTTCCGGCGCTGAAAAATCTAATTGCCAAAGCTGCCGAGGCGGCGGATAAAGGCAATGTCCGAGATGCGTTTCTGCTCTATAAAAAGGTTGTTTTGAGCGTGACATCAACCGAGCCGACATTATTTGATAGTTATAAACAGGCGGTGGAATGTTTAAATCAAGCCGGGCTGGTAAATGAATTTGACAGCTTTGCCGAAGCGACACTGAAACGGCACGGCATTGTGCCCAGAATGCGTTATGAGGTCGCGGTCAGTTATTTAAACGCAATGCATCACGGGTATATGATTGGCGGCAATTTTCAGCGCGGTTATAGCGATGGCGGCGGTCAGGGTGCATCATGTCTGGAACGTGACCGGACAATAGCGTTGCGTCTGTTATTTGCGATAGTGCCGGTATTGGAACAATCCAAAATGCAGAATCACAAGCAGGCGTTTTACGTTACTTTATGCCGGGCATTAAGGTTGGGCAGGGAATATGGTCAGTCATGGCGTTTGCAGTATCTGACTGATTTGAAGGTTCTCCCGGATTACAGTCAGCAAAATTTTTATGGCGGCTTTCAAAATATGATGTCTTTTCAGCTTTCCGGAGCGCCGGTTGATGCTCAGGGAAATCCGGTTTTTTATCATCTGCCGGACAGTTTTAATAACGCGGTGAATGACGGCGAACGTTGGCGGCTGGCATTGCAAAACGCTTACAGCAACGGTTATGAACGGGCGGAACTGGAGTTTGCGGATTTCCTGAAAGGGCAGTTCGGAGTGCAGACCATGAGTTGGGTGTATCGCAGCCGGATTGGCGATATCCGTACCGGTCCATACGCGGTGCATCTGCTGCCGGAGGATGAAACTATCGCGCAACTGGCGAATGGCGTTCACCGGTTTAAACTCCCGGATGAATTCAATTATATCAAGCTTTACGAAAAAATATTTACCAGCAAATCTTCCTGCGGTGAGGCGGCGTTGAATAATCTGGTCAGTATATTCACTAATCGCCGTCAATATGACAAGGCGGCGGAGTATCTGGATAAGAGTATTTTTGTCTATGGACTGGGAAATGATGACGTTAAGAAAAAAGCGTTATCGCAGATAGTTGATAACTGGGGGGAATTTTTGCCTTCGGAAACTTTTCCCGCCGGTCAGACTCCGGTAGTCAACTTTAAATACCGGAATGCCACCCAGGTGAATTTTAAAATATATTCTTTGAAAGTCAATGCCTATATTGACGATATTCAACAATGGTTGCGCTCCAGCGAAGGACGAAAAACACTTTACCGCAATGGAATGATGCCGGAAAGCATCGGCAACTGGCTGATGGAAAAAGACGGTGAGAAATATATTGACCGGATAGTTGCCCGCTGGGATGTTGAACTTGTTCCAGCGCGAGGTCATTTTGATGCCGTTAAAGCGATTCAACTCCCAGTGAATGAGCCTGGCGCATATTTACTGGAGGCGGAAGTTAAAGATGGCAATACAATCAGAACAATTATCTGGAACAGCAATCTGGCGTTGATAACCCGTTCCGGAGCGAAAAGTCAGTTAATAGTTGCCGCAGATGCGCTTTCCGGCAAACCGGCCGCAGATACGGAAGTGAAGTTTTTCGGCTTCAAGTCAGTTTTTAACCGCAAAGCGAAACCCACAAAAGACAATGATGACCGCTATACGGTGACGATTGATGAATTTACTGTTCGTGGTGACGCAAACGGATTTTGTCAGGTGGATTATTCAAAGCTCAAACCGGATTATCGTTACATGATAACCGGCAAGTCTGGCAACCGCAACGCCGTGCTGGGATTCAATAATTTTTATCGCTGTAACGCATCAAGCAATACGTCGCAACAGCGGAAAATATATTTCATTACTGACCGTCCAGTCTATCGTCCGGGGCAGACGGTGCAGTTTAAATGTTGGCTGCGGGAAGTCGGTTATGGATTGAAGAACTGTCTTGGCGATTTTGCCGGCAAAAAGTTAAAAACAAAAATAACATCTCCCAAAGGCGTCAGCGTTTTAGAACAGGAATTTACGGCGGATGACTTCGCCGCTTTTAACGGAAAATATGTAATTCCCGTCGGCGCCGATTTGGGAAATTATGCTATTTTTATACCTCATCTCGGCGGCTATTGTACTTTTAAAGTTGAAGAATACAAAAAGCCTGAATATGAAGTTAAAGTCGTTGCTCCGGAAAAACCAGTCAAGCTCGGAGAAAAAATCAAAGCATCCATTAAAGCGGATTACTATTTTGGCGCTCCTGTTGCCGGGGCAAAGGTTACATATAAAGTTTATCGTCGTTCAAGCGGCGGGAAAAATATTTTTATCCGCCCCTGGGACTGGCTTTACGGCTACGGTTACTGGCGGTACGCCGCCTGCACGGAAAATTGTTTTGTGCCGGTCGTGAGACCTGGTCCGCCGGAGCTGGTTATGCAGAATCTTGCGGAAACGGACAGCAATGGCAAAGTTGAAATTGAAATCGACACCGCCCCCGCGCTGGCGTTTTTCGGCGATACCGGAAGCGCTTATGAAATTACCGCTGAAGTAGTTGATAAATCGCGACATACGGTTGTCGGAAAAGGAACTGTGAACGCGGAAGTAAAATCTTTTGACGTTGCTTGTTATAGCGACCGGGGATATTACAATGCCGGAGATGTGGTCAGTATTCAGGTTAACGCCGGAACTGCAGAAAACTCCGGAACAATCCCCGGAAAATATGAAACAACCCTTTATCAGATTGTTTTTGATCAGTCCGGACAGCCCGGTGAGAAGAAGTTGAATAATTGGAAACTTACCGTAAAAGAAAATGAAAAAGCGGTTGCCCAATTTAAGGTCAATGAGCCGGGACATTATAAAGTTGTCGCCATGGTAACTGACAGCAATAATAATCAGGAGAGCGATGACACAATAATCCGGATAATCGGCGCGCCAGGCAAAGATGTTCCGGTATTGACCGCGCTGCCTTTGGAAATCGTCAGTGACAAGTCAGAATACAAACCCGGAGATTCCGCCGGAATAATGATTAATTCCAGCGCCGCCGCTCCAACAATATTTTTGTTTGTCCGCCCGGATTCCAACTCAGACCGCGCTCCGGAAATAATTCAAGCCGGACATTCTTTTATGAAAACAATCACGATAACGCCTCAGGATATGCCCAATATGTTTATCGAAGCCTGGGCGGTGATTAATGGTAAATTTTGTCGGGTCGTCAAGCAGTTGGTGGTTCCGCCGGAAAAGAAAACCTTGAACGTTTCTATTTCCAGTCCGGAAAAGAAGTACAAGCCCGGCGACAAACCGGAAATTAAAATACAAGTTACTGACAGTTCAGGTAAACCGGTGCAAGGTAAACTGGTTGTAAGCGTTTACGACAAAGCATTGGAATACATTAGCGGCGGCTCAAATATTCCGGACATAAAACCATTCTTTTGGAAATGGTTGCACAGCTGGTATCAACAACCGGTTTGCAGTTTGTCTAAGCGCTTCCGCAGTCTGTACCGGGGAAAAGAAATTCAAATGTCTGTGCTCGGTATTTTTGGGGAACTGCCTACTGCCAGTCCGATGATGCTGGAAGGAACATTCGGCGGCGGCAGAAAAATTATGATGGCGAAGAAACTTTCAGAAAACAATGTTGATGGCGCGGTTGCTGACGCGTCAGCCGCAGACAGTTCAGAAGTTGTTGTGCGTTGGGATTTTGCCGACAGTATTCTGTGGAACGCATCCGTAACTACTGATGCCCAAGGCGAAGCTATATTGCCGTTGACTCTGCCGGATAATCTTACCGCGTGGAAAATAAAAGTCTGGTCGATGGCAGAGCAGGCTTGTGTCGGGCAGGGCGAGAATGAAATTATTGTCAGCAAGGATTTACTCGTCAGACTGGAACTGCCGCGCTTTCTGGTTGAAGGCGATAATACCGTAATTTCAGCAATTGTACATAATTATACGCCGCATCTGGTCAAGGCGGAGGTATCCGCAACTTTAAACAGTAATGAATGTTTGCAAATAGTCGATAATGAACTGAAAAACGCGGAAGTTAAAACTGATGGCGAAGGCCGAGTTGACTGGCGCGCCAGGGCATTAAAACCTGGTAACGTCGAAGTCATAGTTAAAACTGTTGCCGGAAAATTTTCCGACGGAGTAAAGCTTTCACTGCCGGTGGAAATTCATGGCATCAGCAAACAGATTGCATTCAGCGGCGATATCCGCGGTGAGGATAAACGGAGCGCTTTTGTCGCACTTGAGGTTCCGGAAAAACGCCTGCCGGAACAAACCCGGCTGACCGTAAGCTTTTCGCCATCTGCTGCTGCGGCTTTAGTTGACGCGTTGCCGTATTTGGTCAGCTGCGAAGATAAAGATACTTTCAGCGCCGTAAACCGTTTCATCCCGACGCTGATTGTTTGCAACACTTTGAAAAAACTTGGCGTTGACCTGCAAAAAGTTAAACAGTCGCAGACTAATTTAAATCCAGCTGAACTCGGCAGGACAACAGAACGTTCCGGACAGTGGAAACGCTATGACTCTAATCCGGTGTTTAATAACGAACAAGTTACGGCGCTGGTCAATGACGGATTGAAAATGTTATCCGTTATGCAGAATGGTGATGGCGGCTGGGGCTGGTTCAGTGGTTTTGCAGAATCCTCGTATCCGGACACTACGGCCAGCGTGGTCAATTCAATGATTTCCGCCAGAATGAATGGCATTGAGGTTGATCAAACAATGTTTAATCGCGGCGTGGTTTGGTTGAAGGCATTCCAGAATAATCGCATCGTTGAAATAAAGAAAAACAACGCGACCGTTGACAACACGGACGCGTTGATCTTTTATGTGCTGACCCGAGCTGGAGTCAGCGATGACTTTATGCGACAGACATTGTATGACGGCAGAAAAAATCTTTCTCTCTACGGGCTTTCTTTGTGCGGGCTGGCTCTTCATCAACTTGGCGACAAGCAGAAACTCAAGATTATTATGGAGAATTTAAATCAGTTTGCCGTTGAGGACGCGGAAAACCAGACCGCGTTCCTGAGAATTCCGCAAAATTATTGCTGGTGGTTCTGGTACGGTAATGCGATTGAAACGCAAGCTAATTACTTGAAACTGCTTGCCGCCACTGAACCGAAAGGAAAACGCGCCGCCTGGCTGGCGAAATATATTCTGGTCAACCGGAAACATGCCACTTACTGGAATTCGGTTAGAGACACCGGTTTGTGCATCGAAGCTCTGGCGGATTTTGTTACCGGCAGCGGCGAACTTCTTCCGGACATGACCGTGGAAATACTGCTGGATGGTAAATTGCTGAAATCCACTAAAGTTAACGGCGATAATATGTTCAATTGCGATAATACGCTGGTTTTGTCCGACAATGATGTAACCTCCGGCAGTCACACGGTGGAAATTAGAAGCGCCGGACACGGACCGTTATATTTCAACGTCTATCTGGCTTATTTCAGTCTGGAAGATTTTATTGGCAAAGCCGGACTGGATTTGAAAGTTGAACGTCAATATTACCGGCTTGAACCAGAAGTTGTTTCCGGCGAAGCCAGAGGCGCGAACGGGCAGGCGTTGAAGGTTAATGAAGAAAAATATCGCCGGATGCCGTTGTCCGACCTCAGTGCGGTGAAAAGCGGCGACCTCGTGGAAGTCGAACTGGTCATAGATTCAAAAAATGACTACGAATACCTTGTGTTTGAAGACAATAAGGCCGCCGGATTTGAACCGGTGTCACCACTCAGCGGCTATACGAATAACAGCCTCGGCGCTTACGTTGAATTCCGCGACCGCAAAACAAACTTTTTCGTTCGCCGGATAAATCGCGGAAAAAGCAGTGTTTCATATCGGATGCGCGCCGTTACTCCGGGACGTTATACAGCGCTACCTGCCTGCGGCCTCGGCATTTATGCACCCGAGCTAAAAGGCAATTCCGATGAATTCAGAATGATAATTAAAGACTGATATGCGTGGCGTGGAAATTTCTTTGACTCAAAGCGTTCTGGTAATCCAACGTCCAGTCTTGAGCCGGAGTATCGAGCGCCCAGCCATAGGCATCTTGAAACGGAAGTTTGGGGTTATTTTGTTTCTGATTTCCAGAGATGCTGGAGTTCAATTGTTGGCGTGGAACTGATTTTAACGAGCACGTCTTCCAGAGCTCAGTACTTGAGCAAGCGTATGCGTTCAATTGAACGCCTGTTTTTCAGTGACTCAACCGACAGTTAATTTTATTATCCCGACGGGATAACACGTTTAGAGGATAATCAGGCAAAAAAATCTGCGACTTCGCCGGGGCCGAACATTATATTTGCAATTCCCTGGTTTAAATAAAAAAGCCGGGCATAAACCCGGCTTAATATGAAGTAATAAAATTAGTTTATTACCAGGAGCGTCCACCGCGGTCGCCGCCGCGATCAAAACCGCCGCGTCCGCCGCGATCTCCACGGTCAAAACCGCCACGGTCGCCGCCACGGAAACCGCCGCCTTCCGGTCTTTCCGGACGAGGTCTGGCTTCATTAACTACCGCTTTTCTGCCGCCCATCTCTTTTTCATTAAGCGCTTCAATAGCTTTTTTTGCGTCAGCATCGTTAGCCATTTCAACAAAGGCAAAACCTTTTGACCGTCCGGTCATTTTGTCATTGATGATTCTGGCCGATGTGACTTCCCCGAATTCGCCGAAAACTTCCTGTAATTCGTCTTCGCTGATGCTGTACGGCAGATTGCCGACATAGATATTCATTGTCTCTCCCTTTCCTGCTTCTGCAGAATTTTCAAATACTACGACACTACTGTTCCCTGATAGGTTATGATTAAGTTGCTAATCGCAGTTGAAGTGCCGGACAGCAGGGGGGAACTACAAGGCCACAACAGTCGGGGAGTTTCATTGCGATTATGGCGTTACCGCTTTCTTGAGAAAGCGCCATCTGACTTTAGTCGTAAATTATCTCAATACAGACCTCAAATTAAAGTACAAAACCTGTTCGGTAAATTTAATATTAATCTATTTTAGTAAAAAAAATATTAAAAGTCAAATAAAAGTTGAAAAAATATTAAAAATAGTTGAAAAAAAGTTTAATATTCCAAGTTTTATCGTAAAAACGGCTCAAAATAACCTCTGCCGGGTGGGATGAATAGGCTCTATTTTTCCATTTGCTTCATCAATCTGGTTGCATATAACAGACATCTGGGCAAATGAAAGAAGGTTTTCCATTTTCCGCCTTTTAACGCATGTGTCGGTTCGCCCTGCCGGTTCAAATAGCCATACCATTCGCCATATTCAGAATCAGGAAAATGCGCCCAGGTCCAGGCGTGAATTTTTTCAAACCAGTCATAGAATTCCTGGTCGCCGGTAAGTTTGTAAGCGTACAGGCAGGCGAGAATGGCTTCACAATGCACCCACCATAATTTCATGTCCCATTGCAATTCCAGGTGCGGCTTGTGTAACGCGTCCATGAAATAATAAATTCCACCGTGCGTTTTATCCCAGCCAAACTCCAGTGTCTTTTTTATAATCATTGCCACTTTTTCGATTTTAGCCTCATCTCTGGAATAATCATCAAAATATTTCAGCAAAAACCACATTGCTTCCAGAACATGTCCGGGATTGAGCATCCGCCCGTCGCAACTGTCCAGGTCAAAACCGCCGTCCGGCAGAATATTTTCAAACATTACGCCCAGCGATTCATTCCAGAACTTGGACAAAACAATTTCTATTGCCGATTCAATATCATGATCATATTCATCTGTGCCAAGAAAATCTTTCATGGTCAAACCCAGATTTGCCAGCATCATATAATGTCCAAGCGCCTGATAACGCTGTTTGCCGGGAAGACTTTTGTCCCATTGACCTTTCGGGTTGTCAATGCGCTTTATGTAATTGTTCATTGCGTCAAGCGCCGCCTCCTTATACAATTCGGTTTTAGTACAACTGTACATGGCGGCGCCGCCCATCGCGGCAAAACATTCAGAGTAAATATTGTACGGCGCGATTGCCGGTTTGCCCTGCCGGTTGATGGCAAAATAATATCTTCCGTCTTTATCCCGGCCATTTTTGCGCAAAAAGTCAAATCCGTATTGCGCGATGCCCAGCCATTCCCCGCGACTGTATTCGCTGTTGTAAAGTTCGCCGAACATGTACACAATCCGCCATTGCATCCACATGTATTTAGTTGAGTCATAAACACTTCCATCACGGTCAAGCGAAGTGAAATATCCACCGAATTCTTTGTCAATGCAATGATTTTCCCAGAACGGAATTACTGATTCCAGTAATTCATTTTCGTACTTGCCAAGATAATTTTTAAACATAATAACAGCTCCTTATTTTTACGCGGTATCGCGTTTTACTAAATACGGAATGACGGCTTCGTCCGGCTCATCGTTTCCGTAAATTAAATTTATTAATTTTTCAACTGCTCTGAATCCTTGCGCTCTGAATGGCTGGTGAATGGTTGTCAACGGCGGGTCAAACATGCCGGTTAACTCCAAGTCGTCATAGCCGACAATAAACACATCCCGTCCAAGCTGCGCGCCAGTTGTTTTCAAATATTTAATAACACATAAAGCTTCCTGGTCAGTGGTGGCGAAAATGCCGGTTGGAGCGACTGCCGGATTAAACGTATTATTAAAATTTTCAAGCTCAAAAGACTTGCACGGCAAACCTTTTTTAGTAATGTATTCCATAAAGAAATCAGCCCGCGGTTTGAAACCGTTACTGACCAGATAGCAGGCACAATTCTTTTGTAAGAGACATTCCGCGGCGCACAGACTGCCATGTTTCTCGTCCATATACAAAACTGGCAAATGAGAATTTGGCGCGGCATTAAGTAGAATCGCTTTTCCGCCGACGGATATATATTCATGGATTAAAGCGTCAGTGCTTCTGTCTTCTTCAATATTATACGAATATGAAATAATTCCCGAAGACGTATTTTTAATATTCTTTTTTATAAACGCTGAATATGAAGCGTAACTCAAACCGAAATATAAATTTATCGGAAAGCCGTGTTTATTCGCCGCCTCTGAAATTCCTATAACTAAATCCGCAATCAGCCGGTTGGAATATTCCGGGAGAAAAACTCCGATTGCCGCCGAACGCCCGCGCTTCATAAACTCGGCAATGCGATTCGGCTGATAGCCCATTGACTGCGCTTTAGATTCTATTAACTGCCTGGTTTGCGGTGATACCCGCGCATTAGAATCCGGATTTGGATTCAATGCCCGCGAAACCACGGAATGAGAAAAACCCAGCTCTTGGGCAATGTCTTTTATGGTAACCATATTTTACTTTTTTG
>JBAYVM010000034.1:0-12796 GCA_041674645.1 Victivallaceae bacterium
ACTCCGGCCATGCAGAATCCTGAAAATGTAGCCAACCGTAATGGCAACTTGGAATGATTAACAAAACCAGTCATCGCCATATCGTACAGCGTAAAAAAATTATTCTTAGTTTTACCATGCTTGCGTTTTTGCTGAACAAATTCTATTTCCGCTCTCCTGAACCCAATCTCGCTGACCAAACCGCGAAAATAAGGATAAGGATCATGGTATTTTCTCAAAGCATTCATAAATTTTCTGTCGTATAGACCAAACCCGGTAAAATTACAGATAATATCGTTGGAGCTGGATATTAACGACAGTAGCAAGTAATAAAATTTCCGAACCAGCGCCATAAGAAAAAACTCTTTGCTTCGCGGCTTAACCGCGACCACAACCTCATAACCTTCTTCCCATTTGCGGATAAATTCGACAATCATCTCCGGAGGTTCCTGAAGATCTGAACACATCATTACAGTGGCATCGCCAGTAGTCTGCAACAACGCATTGAAAGGCGAACGTATATGCCCGAAGTTATTTGAATTGAAAATTACTTTAAAATTTTTGTCCTGTGCCGCAATTCTCCGTAAAACCTCCCGACTACCATCGGTAGAACAATTATCCGCAACAACAATTTCATAATCATATTGCGGAAATTGCGCCAATGTTTTGCGCATCCGGTCATACAATTCCTCTAGATTACCTTCCTCATTGTAACAACCGGTTGCAATGCTTATTTTTTTCTTTTCCATTACTTTGCTCATTCCTTTCGTGTCATTGATTGTGGACAAAAAATCTCTCGACAATTCAACTGCTTTATCAAACTGATGGCGGTTGTAATCCCGGACTAACGCCAAGTTTGTCTCTCTACAGTTGTTTACACTGACGATTACATCCTTCTAATTTAGTATCGCATTTTCCAAAGGGATTTCACATTCCAAGTTTGACTTTTTCAGTGCTTGAATCAGTATGCGAAACTCAAAGTTACAAATATCGCCTGTATGAATTTAACCTATAATATTTTGTATATTTCAATAAAGTTTTCTCGTAAAAACCTGTTCTCCCAGAGGGAAAACCTCTTTATTTTTTCGTGATATTCTTCCATTGAATTTACTCCTCAATCATTATATTCAGCAATCATATTTTCCTTCATTTCCTCTGTCGGCAGATATGGAAACATATCTTCATACCGTCTGGCAATTAAAGTACCATCAGCGGCTTTGTCAGATGAGACACGGGGAATAAGCAACTGCCATGGATCAGTCATTATCTCACAAATGACAGGATGCTCATGAGCCAGAACTTCCTTGATTTTGCTTTCTATTTCTTCTTCTTTTTCAATCCTGACTCCTTTAATTCCATACGCTTCCGCTATTTTCATCGCATCTGGACACCAAACGCCTGAATCCGGACCTTCTCCAAACAACCTTCCATCCATAAAATTTTTCTGTGTATGGCGAATGAGCAGGTAACCATTATTATTGAAAATAAAAACTTTAAGAGGATAATCTCCGTGCTTTATAGTAGCGAATTCCTGAATATTCATTTGCAAACTACCGTCTCCGGTAATAACAATAGTATTCTTAAAGTCATTAGCGGCACATGCACCAAGCCCAGCGGCCCAGTATCCCATGGAAGACAGACCGCCGGTCGTAAGGAAACGCTGTCCCCGTTTAATCTTCCATCCCTGACAGGCCACATGGAAACATGACCCTGTATCAACCAGAACAACATCTTCCGGTGTCGCTAAATCAGAAAGTTTATCCAGAAAATGGTACGAATTAATTGGATTAGAGTTTTTATATTCCGGCAAAGCAACAGGGTAGCGTTCTTTCCAGTAACTACACTGCTTAGTCCATTCGTCATGCTTTGCCAATGCTTTTTCTTTACTGTCTAGTAAATCAGACAAGAAAACTTTAGCATCCTCGTTGATTTTCAGATCAATTGAAATATCTGGTTTATCTAATTCTTTAGGATCAATATCTATAACAATTTTCTTTGCGTGTTTTCCAAATTTACTGGAGTCGTGTCCTACTGTAGCAGTAGCAAGCCGACTTCCGACCGCAATAATCAAATCCGCATTCTGAACTGCAAAGTTAGCCGCTCTATCTCCATAATTACCAGGATGTCCAACGAACAAAGGATGTGCGTATTCCACTAAATCAATCCCTAAACGACTCGTAACAACAGGAATATCAAACTTCTCAATAACCTCATGTAAAATATCCTTCGCCCCAGACAAGGCAACGCCCTGACCAGCAACAATTAACGGGCGTTTTGATTGAAGAATTGCATCAACTGTTTCTTTTATAAGATTTTTATTTGCAGAGCGTTGCGAATATTCCACCTCGGGCGTATAACAAGAAAGGAGACTTTCTGGAACTTTCATGCGTTGAATGTCCAAAGGGACATCTATCCATACCGGGCCAGGACGACCATGTGTAGCTAAATAAAAAGCTTTTTCCATATAATAACGGATATTACTTGGATCATCAACCGTGACAAAGAATTTTGTCCCTTTTTCTACAAAGGGGCGTATATAAATTCCTTGAATGCCATATTGCCGTATACCACTTTGTTCTTGATAAGTAACACAAGAATGAGCAGATTGTCCTGAGATAACAATCATGGGAGCAGAATCTGTCCAGCCTCCAACAAGTCCAGTAAGGATATTAATACTTCCCGGGCCGGCAGTTACCATCGCTACTCCCGGGATTCCGGTCAGACGTCCATAAGCATCAGCAGCCATTCCTGCTGCTTGTTCATGATGAACGCAGATACTTTTTATTTCTTTTTGACATCCCAATGCATCATTGAGATACATAGCTTGACCGCCAGTCACAAGAAATACTGTAGAAACACCATGATCTTTCAAAAAATTACAAATGTACTCTGAAACATTCATTATGATTTATTCCTTATTTTTATTTTAAAGCAACGATTCCAAGAGATAACTAACATTATCTTGTTTTTTAAGTTGGGCTATATTCATTGCAACATCAATCACCATATCTTCCTGCCCACCGACTACTTTCCGCTTTCCAAGTTCCAGAAAAATATCACGAGGATCTACATCAAAGCGTATCGCTGCTTTTTTCACATGCTGGGAGAATGCAGAAAAAACGCCGGATAAACCGCTAATAACACAAAGTGGATCAATCCCCACGTTATCTCCCGCCATCTTTGCAACAATACGCTCACTGGCATCAAGCATTGGATATAAATTCCCCCTGAACGGGAGTTTCATTTTCAATAATAATGCAGTAATAACTTCAAGCGGACAGTTGCCTGCCCCTCCGCCAAAACCACGGATTGTACCGTCAATTATTGAAGCTCCTGACTGATATGCCAACAAAGCATTAGATACAGCCAACCCAAGATTATTATGCGAATGAAAAGCTATCGGTATATTCAAATGTTCAACCAATGCGCTGATTGTCTGCGTTACGAGGTCTGGCGTTGACGCTCCAGCAGAATCCATAATAATGATTCCATCAGCACCATATGACTGCATTTTCTTTGCTTCCTCAATTAAGTTAAAAGTATTGGTCATATGATATGACATCAAAACGCCATATGCCGCTTTATTCTTACTTTTTACAAAACCAATATGCTGTTTTGTAACATCAGCCTCGGTACAGTGTGCAGCAATACAAAAAACATCTGTTCCGACATCTAAAGCCGGTTCAAGATTGTCATGGATTGTACCAAATCCCGGAATCATGAAAGTTCCCAGCCGAGTTTTTCTGAGATTTTTTCTAGCATTAATCAACATTTTTTGATCAGATAATAATGATAACCCAACCTGAAGAGATGATGCGCCCAACCCATTTCCATGACCAACAATTACGGTGTCGATTCCAGCGTCGTCTATAATTTTACAATATTCACAGATCCATTCTTTAGTTATTTGATGCCCGACAGCATGAGAACCATCACGCAATGTTGAATCAAAGAATTTTAGTTCATTCATAATGATTTCCCTCTTTTTTTCAGCGCGTAAGCCTCTGCAATTCTCACTGCGGCTGAAGTAATAATATCAAGATTTCCCGAATATTTAGGGAGAAAATCTCCAGCTCCCTTGACTTCAACAGTGGTCGTCACACGATTGTTCTCAGAAACAGGTCCGACAATGACCCGATAGCCAGGAACATATTGTTGAATCTTTTCAACAATCATATTTACTTCCCTGCATATCGCAGACATGTCAGGATTTTTGATTAGCGTATATATGGTATTTCTCATAATTATGGGAGGGTCTGCCGGATTAAGAACAATAATCGCCTTGGTCTCTGGAAATCCGGAAAAGAATTTTAAAGCATCTCGTGTGGTTTGTGTAAATTCATCAATATTATCACGTGTCCCGGGACCGGCAGAACGAGAAGAAATTGATGCCACTAATTCACAGTAAGTAGTTTCTGGATGAACTCGGGAAATGGCATATGCAATAGGAATGGCGGCTTGTCCTCCACAAGTAATCATACTTACTTCAGACTCATCAAGACACTCTTCAAGGTTGATAACAGGAACACACATTCGCCCGATTCCAGATGGAGTTAAATCTATTGAAAATTTATTCAACCGTTTTAAAATCGGCGCAACCGCAAAATGAATATTTGCCGATGTTGCATCAAAGACAATATCGCAACATGACGGATCTTCTTCAATTCCTTGAATAGATTTAAAGGAAACGTTTACGCCCAGCTGTTCGGCTATGCGGCATCCATTCGAGTTGGGATTTCGTCCAGCAAATATTCCACATTCTAAAAAAGGCGAACGCATGACTTTAACAAGAAGATCGCTTCCTATATTTCCAGTACCGAGAATACCAACTTTAACTTTGTTCATAAATTACCTGTTCCCAACAAATTCTTTGATTGTTTCTACCATATACTGTAATTTATCATGCGTCATTCCAGGATAAACACCAATCCAAAAACTGTCCCGCATTATTTTGTCGGTGTTATCCAGTTTGCCGGATATCCGGAAATCCTTACCCACTTCTAGTATATCAAAACATGGGTGCCGGGTCAAGTTGCCGGCAAAAAGATTCCGGGTTTGTATTTGATTTTTTTCCAGATATTCAACTATTGCATTGCGGCTGAAGCTGATTTCATCGCGTAGCGTAATCATAAATCCGAACCATGATGGATTGCTTTCCGGCAATGCGCACGGCAGAATGAAATATTTATCGAGTGCTTTCAGACCATCGAATAGTCGCTGGAAATTGTATTTGCGTTTTTCTACAAACTCCGGAAATTTTTCGAGTTGCGCGCAACCGACCGCCGCCTGCATATCAGAAACTTTCAGATTGTAACCGAAATGACTGTAAACATATTTGTGATCGTAGCCGAACGGCAATGACCCGTATTGTTTGGAAAAACGACAGCCGCATGAATCATCTTTCCCGCTGTCACACCAGCAATCGCGCCCCCAGTCGCGCATGGAAAGCATGATTTTGTTCAGCAATGGATTCTTTGTGTAAACGGCGCCGCCCTCGCCCATCGTCATGTGGTGCGGCGGATAAAAACTTGAGGTTCCAATATCTCCGAAGGTGCCGGTTAATGCCTTGTCGTAACGCGAACCTAACGCGTCGCAGTTATCTTCAATCAGCCACAAATTGTTTTCCGCGCAGAATTTTTTGACGGAATTAATATTAAACGGATTCCCGAGAGTATGCGCCAACATCACAGCTTTAGTCTTGGAAGACAACGCCGCTTCAAGTTGTGAACAATCAATATTTGCGGATTCAAGCTCCACATCCACAAATACAGGGATTGCGCCATATTGAATAATTGGCGCGACCGTTGTCGGAAAGCCAGCCGCGACGGTTATAATTTCATCGCCACGATCAACTTTACGTTCTTTTAGCAATGGGGAAGTCAGTGCCATAAATGCCAGTAAATTAGCGGATGAACCTGAATTAACTAATAAGCAGAAACGAATACCCAAATATTCAGCGAGTTTTTTCTCAAATTGTTTGGAATACCGTCCATAGGTCAACCAGAATTCCAGGCTTGAATCCACTAGATTTGTCATCTCTTTTTCATCAAATACCCGGCCGCCGTAATTAACTTTAGATTCGCCGGGAACGAAATTTTCCTCAGACTTATCATGTACCAGGTGATAATATTCTTTGACTTGTTCAAGAATATTCTGCTTCAGTTTTTCTGCTTTTGCTATTTTGTCCATGTGAGCTGCTGTCCTTCCGCGGCTTTGATATAAAGTTCTAGGTCTTCGTCGGAGAGAATTACATTGTTTTCATAAAATTTACGATACCAGTCAGCGGTACGGGAAAAAGTTGTTGTACTGTCCCAGACGCCATGCCACTTCAGCAATGTCGCGGCTTTTGAGCAATCCAGTTTCAGCAGTCCGGCTTCATGCGGATGTTCAACATTGCCCGGCACGGAATAATTAACTTCAGGCCAGACACGTTTCATTCTCGCCACGACGTCGCCGACGGCAATGACTTCCTCGTCATTCGGTCCAAAATTCCAAGCGCCGGAAAATTCAATTCTGCCTTCCAGCAGTTTCTGACCTGTCTGCAAATAACCGCTGAGCGGTTCCAGAACATGCTGCCAGGGACGCACGGCATGAGGATTGCGAATCTCCACAGTTTTTTTCTGAGCGGCGGCTTTCATAATATCCGGAATCAGCCGGTCAGCAGCCCAATCGCCGCCGCCGATAACATTGCCAGCGCGACAACTGGCCAGCAACGTATGATGTTTACGCCCGTAGTCAGCCGGATTGAAAAATGAGTTTCTATAGGATGACGCGACCAGTTCAGCGCAACCTTTGGAGGCGCTGTACGGATCATAACCGCCCATAGCATCATTTTCGCGATAACCCCAGACCCATTCACGATTTTCATAACATTTATCGCTGGTAACGTTGACGATTGCGCGTACAGAATTGCACTGGCGACAGGCGTCAAGAACGTTAACGGTACCGAGAACATTGGTTTGAAATGTTTCCTGCGGTTGGGAATAAGACAGCCTGACCAATGGTTGCGCCGCCAGATGAAAAACAATTTCCGGTGAAAATTCTGAGAATACCTGTTCCAGTTTTGCGGTATCCAAAATGCAACCGGTAACAGAATTTATCTCCGGCGCGGTCAGTTCATAATGATTGGGTATGGTTGGCGGCGGCAAAGCGTAACCGGTGACTTCCGCGCCAAGTTTCTTCAGCCACAGCGCCAGCCATGAACCTTTGAAACCAGTATGACCGGTAACCAGTACACGTTTTCCGTGATAGATACTCCTAAACATTACCATGCCTCCGTCCAGGGAGCATTTCCCGTCTGCCACAGCGAATTCAACAGCGCGTGTTCGCGCGGCGTATCCATACACTGCCAGAACCCGTGATGTTTATACGCGCTAATCTGCCCGTCTGCGGTTGCCATTTGCATTGGTTCACGCTCAAAAAAAGTATCTCTCTCTGCAGGAATATACTTATCGATTAATTGGCGTTTTGCCACCATGAATCCACCATTAATATAACCGCCTTCTGCCGGTGGTTTTTCAGTAAAGCCAGTAACTTGCGAACCAGACATATTTATTTCTCCAAATCGTCCGGCCGGATGTACGGCGGTAAGGGTCAACATTTTTCCGTGTCGCAAATGAGCATCATGAAGAGATTTAATATTAACATTTGAAACTGCGTCGCCATAAGTCAGAAAAAAATCTTCATCGGAATCTTTTAAATATTTTCCGGCGCGCAAAATCCGGCCGCCGGTCATAGTTTCCAATCCAGTGTCGGCGAGAGTAACTTCCCACTCTTCCTCTCCTGAATGATTGTGGTAAACAATGTTCCGGTGCTGCCCTAAAGTTACAGTAATGTCCGCCGCATGCGCATGGTAGTTCAAGAAATAATCAACAAAACATTCGCGTTTGTACCCCAGACACAAAATAAACCGGGTAACACCGTAAGCGGCATAGCCTTTCATAATATGCCAGATAATCGGTTGTGTTCCTACGGGGACCATCGGCTTCGGCAGCAATTCTGTAACATCCCGCAAACGAGTTCCCATTCCACCGCACAAAATCATTGCCGGAGGCATTTTATGTTCAACTGACTTATCACTCATTATTCCAATCTCCCGCCAATAAATCGTTCATGAATCAACCGTTTTCGAGTATTCCGTTTAAATTTTACTGTAACTCTTTAAATTTAAGCTGTTGCAGACAAAAATCAACTTTTGTCTTTAAAATAAAACTTTGGAAGCTGTAATGTGGCAGTTATTTAGAATTTAGCGGAACAGACTGTCCGGTTTTATCATAGTATTTGACACAATATGCCTGGAGTCTAGCCAGTTCTTCAATGTCTTTGGTATTGGTGAACGCCTCCTGCATGTACATAACCGCCCTGGCCTGTCCGTAAACTTTGAAAATCAGAAACCGGCTTAACGCTGATTCAGGATTATTCTCAAAACTCATACAGAGCAGATTGGCGGCAAAAGTGTTGCGGACATAATGATCTATCTTGCCTGCCGGGGATCTATAGGCTTCATAGGCGCTGCACCATGGATTGTAAGCGCCGACATAACTGGTTGCCACGCCCCACACAATCAGCACACTCAACACTTTATACTGCCATGAATTCACTTTCGGCGCATACTCCCGGGCGATAAAATACCAGACTACCGGAATAATTGGAATCAAGTAACGGAAACCATAAGCCCACCCGCCGTATTCATTGGTAAATAATCCATAAAAGATAATGATTGCGGCAATGGTAGAAATAATTATCAGCTCCAGACTGTTTTTGAATATTCTACGGTTCAGTATCAAAACCGGAAAAATAAACAACATTGCCGGCATATAGGAGAAAAATCCACGGTTGCCAAATAGAATATCTACGAAATACCCGAAAAGACTTATATGTTCAAAACCAGGTGAATAAGTTCCGCCAGCCCCGATATATTGCGGATAAAACTGACCGGTCGCGATATAGTTTACAACTCCCATCAACCCGATTGGCAGCAGGCCGCCAATGCCATAGACCGCAGCTTTTGCCAGTCTTAATTTTTTCGACAACAACAAGACAGCGACGAAAGCGGCAATCCCGAACAATCCGCCGACCGGGATTTCCACATCTACCAGAGCGCCAGCGGTGAGTCCAATCAGCAGCGCCGCGACTATTGAATCTTTTCGCCGATAATCCATCAACTGCATGAACAGCAAGAACAGCAACAGCGCCGCCGGAGTATGATTATTCATCGCCACGCAATAACTCAACAACAAAGTTCCGAGCGGCAAACTGGCGCTCAAAAACATTTTGCTGGCAAACGGCGCTTCAACATCTCTGCTCAGCCGCTTAAAAAACAACACAAACAGAATAATATTCAAGAGACCGATGCCCAATAAATTAGTTAGATAAACGGAGAGAAAATAATGTTTTTCGAAGTCAATACCGGTAATCACGGCGATAATTTTGAACATCATACCATGAACCAGAATCAGCGGCAGCGGTTTGTCGGAATAAATCCTGCCATTAACCGTAATGTGATCGACCGAACGAAATGTTGTTTGATTCAATGCAAAAGTATTCTGTTCCGCCAAGGCCTGTATGGTTCCAAAACGGCTGGATTCGTTACCAGCCATAGTTACATCATTCTTCGTCAACAGCGCAATCAGTAGAAAAAGGAATACCACAAATGAATAGAAAATTAATTTTTCACGTTTATCTTTCAACATTTTTTATGCCTTTCTGCAAAATTCAAAACAAATATATTCCATAATCTCTGAATTTTAAACCGTCGTTGGCAATAAAGACCGATTAATTTTTCTTTTTAAAAGATGTTTGAAAATTGCGAAGAGCGGTGTATATTCTGCTCTTTGATTATGCTTAATGATGATATTATAAGATTATATTCAGTCATTCTCATTAAGCAAATATATAATTTAACTGTATCCATTAATTATCTCAGGAGATTTGAAAAATGGCTGTACCAAAGAGAAAAACTTCTAAAATGAAGAAACGTCATCGCAAAGCGGCAAACCGCTATGAAGGCGTTCAGGCTACGTTCTGTCCAAGTTGCTCAGCTCCGGCTTTGCAGCACTGTGTGTGCCCTTCCTGCGGCATGTACAAAGGCAAACAGATTGTAACTGTTGATTAATCATGAGAATTGCCGTTGACGCAATGGGTGGCGATTATGCCCCGGCTGTTGTGATTGAGGGAATTACAGCTGCGCTGTATGATTTTCCCGACTATGAGATTACAATTGTCGGACATTTAGGCAAACTCGCATACTATCTGGAAAAGTACGGAATCGCAGATCATCCCCGAATCAAGCAAGTCCACGCCGAAGAAGTTGTAGAAATGGGCGAGCTTTCGACGACCGCGCTAAAAGGGAAAAAAGATTCTTCGATTACCGTTTCTGCCAGATTAATGCGCGATGGTGAAGTTGACGCAATTGTCAGCGCCGGTCATACCGGAGCGGCCGTTGCGGCAACCAAAGTCATCGCTCGTACACTTCCCGGCATTGACCGCCCGGCAATTGCAGCCAACATACCGGCAATATCTGGTCGTTTCATCCTTATGGATGCCGGCGCCAACACTGATTGCAAACCAATTAATCTGGTTCAATTCGCTTTAATGGGTGAAGTTTATGCCAAGTTTCTGTTCGGCATTGACAACCCTTCCATCGGCTTGCTTAGCGTAGGCGGTGAAGATGTCAAGGGCAATGAACTTACCAAAGAAGTTTTCAAAATATTGTCAAAAATGCCAATTAACTTTGTCGGCAACGTTGAAGGCGACACCGCATTTGAAAACGCCGCTGACGTAGTTATCTGTGATGGTTTTATCGGTAACGTAATGTTAAAAACGTGTGAAGGCCTGGCGAAAGCCACTATGCACTGGCTTAAAGGCGTTTTATCCAAAAATGCATTCCGGATGACCGGCGCAATGCTGGCGAGGAACGCATTCCGGGAGTTAAAATCTTTCGGCGATGCGGAGGAACTTGGCGGAGCCCCGTTGCTTGGAATTAATGGCGTTTGTATTATCGGGCATGGTTCATCCGGTCCCAAGGCAGTTAGAAATGCCATAAAGGTTGCCGGTGAGTTTGTTAGTTTTGGAATTAGTGAAAAAATTTCCCAGCGGCTTGCGGAAACAAATGCCGGCGTCGAGGAATTTGAAAAAAAATCTACTAAATAGTTAATTCCCGGAAGTCCGGGAATGATAGTGATAGAATTTTAAGGAGCTGACATGAGCGTAAAAATTAAGAGTACCGGGTCGTACGTTCCGGAAAAAATACTGACCAATTTCGATTTGGAAAAAATGGTTGAAACCAATGATGAATGGATCAGAACGAGAACCGGGATTGAACAGAGAAGAATAGCTGCCGACGATCAGGCTACTTCTGATTTAGCTTATGAAGCCGCCATTAAAGCGCTCGAAATGGGCGGAGTTTCTCCCGATGAAATCAGCGCAATTATTGTTGCGTCAATTACTGTTGACCACATGTTCCCCAGCACTGCCTGCGTTCTGCAGAAAAAACTAAAAGCGTCTAATGCTTTCTGCTTTGACTTGGAAGCCGCCTGTTCCGGGTTGCTTTATTCGCTGGAGGTCGCAAGATCGCTGATGTACACCAATAAAAGACTGAAATACATATTGGTAATTGGAGCCGAAAAACTCTCTTCCATTTTGGACTGGGAAGACCGCAATACCTGTGTTCTATTCGGTGACGGCGCGGCTGCGGTTCTCCTGGAAAATTGTGAAAACACCAGCGCAAGTTGCATTATCGCATCAGATTTGGGCGCAGACGGCAACTACACCGACATTCTACAAATACCGGCCGGCGGCAGCAGAATGCCGACATCTCACGAAACTGTTGATCAGAAACTGCATTATCTGAGCATGGCAGGAAAAGATGTATTCAAGCTGGCGGTAAATGCGATGGTTGGTTCCTGCCAACGGGTAATGGCCGAAGCCGGAATTACCGCTGCCGATGTAAAATGGCTGGTTCCGCATCAGGCAAATTACAGAATTCTGAAGGCGGTCGCGCAACGCTTGAATATTCCAGAAGAAAATGTTTATATGAATGTACAACGATACGGCAACACTTCCGCAGCATCTATCGGTATCTGCCTGGATGAGATTGCTCGTGGCACCCTCGCGAAGACCGGAGATTATGTCTTGCTTACCGCTTTTGGCGGCGGCTTGACCTGGGGTTCAATACTCCTCAAGTGGTAACCTGACACTTCCCAATTAGCCAACTCCCGGATTCCGGGAGTTTTTTTGTCCTCCCGACATGCGGGCAAAATATTATCTGCCCAATAAGTTAAAAAATATTTTGCTTTTTATGTTTGAAAAAGAGTGGAAGACATGTATTTTAAGCACCTCACCAAGTATTATCAGATAGGACAGGTATATACTGACATCTGATTCGGATTTAAAGCAAGTTGAAATTAAAGTCTGAGCTTGAAATCGCAGCAATGCGTTTATTCAGAATTTTTACAAGCCGGTAAATTTAAGAGTTAACGCACATAGTGAAACTGCATAAAAAAACGGAGGTTCCAATGGTAAAACATCTGAACGCGATTCCCACAAAGAACGCAAAACTTATCAAATGGGTTGAAAACTGGGCTGAATTGTGCAAGCCTGAAGGCATCTACTGGTGTGATGGTTCACAGCAGGAATATGACCGTCTCTGCCAGGAAGTGATTGATTCTGGCCTGGCCATCAAACTGAATGACAAAAAACGTCCGGACAGCCTGCTCTTCAGTTCTGACCCGTCAGACGTTGCCCGCGTAGAAAACCGCACTTACATCGCCTGCGAAAAACAGGAAGATGCCGGTCCGACCAATAACTGGATTGACCC
>JBAYVM010000035.1:0-12278 GCA_041674645.1 Victivallaceae bacterium
ACCGCCGCCACAATTGGAATCCAAGGCAGAATAAGCAGTTCCTTCCAGCGTTTTTCCCAAATCATGTACGGCGCGATTACTACAGCCGGCACCGCGAACGCAATAAAACCTTTAGTCATAAAGGCCAGCCCGCAAAAAACGCCGAACAGCGCCAGCAGCGCAACTTTCTTCCAGTTGAACTTCTTTTCCATATCCGCCAGAAAGAAAAACACCAGCGCTCCGGTAATAAACATCGCAGTCGGCGCATCCAACACCGCGAATGTGCCGATGCCGAAAACCATGCCGAAAGTAAGAAACAATGCCGCCGCCAGTAACGCCGGTTCATCCTCCCGACTTTTCGCCCGCACCAGCCACCAGATAAAAAATGCCGCCAAACCAGTCGCCAACGCCGAGGGCAATCTTACCGCAAAACCATTTTCCCCGAACAGCATAATGGAAATCGCGTTCAGCCAATACCCCATAACCGGTTTTTCAAAGTATCTGACACCGGCCAACCGGGGCACAACCCAGTCGTTACTAAGCAACATTTCCCGCGGAATCTCCGCGTAACGATATTCGTCCGGAGCAATCATCGGTCTGACTCCCAGCGGCAGAATGTAAATAACAATGAACAGGGCAATCAGCCCGATGTAATATTTCTTCATTTACCGTTATACTCCTGAAATAACATACCTTTTTCCCATATTTTAAACTTTGATTCCGGCAATTCTTTCATCAAACGTTTTGAGTTCATGATAATAACAATATATTTTGACGGGTCTTTAACCAGCTCCGCAAACTCTTCTTTGCTTACCAGCCGCCCTTTCGCGTCCGGCTTATTCAGTCCGTACTCGAGTTCCCCGCCACGGTCATATACATAAACATTGTCCCGTTTATAATACCAACAGACAGAAGTGACCAAATTTTTATAACATACCACGGTCGTGTTTTTATCCACTTTTCCAGCAAAACGGGCAAGAAAACTTCCCGGCGCTTTTTTGTCCACCACCAGTCCCGGCATAACAAAATGCACCACAAACATTGCCGCCATCGCACCGCAGGCAAAATATGCGGTTTTCTTATAAAAACCGCCCGCTTTTAACGCCAGCCGGAGCAACCACGCCCAAGCCAGCACCGCCGCTACCGCCACCAGCCACTGCCAGGTTTCATGCCGACTGTAAAGCCCGACAGGAATCACGCCGAACGCCACCAGCAGTTGAAAAATAAAAAACACCCCGGCGACGGAAAATAAAGCATAGCTCATCCATTGCACTGTAACATTGAAAATCTTGGGCGGACAACGATCAAAATATTTTATCAATCCGTAAGCAATCAGTATTGCCAACGCAGGAAAACACGGCAGGATGTACGTGGCAAGTTTCCCGCTACTCGCCGAAAACAGCAGAAACGGAAACACCAGCCAGCATAAAGCAAACCGCAACAACGGCTGCTGAAAATATTCACGCCATTTCCCCTGATAACCTTTCAACAAAGCCGGCAATAACAACATCCATGGCAGCGCGCCGCCAATAATTACTGGAATAAAAAACCAGAATCTTTCAGGATGCTGCGATTCCTCTTTCTTCAAGAAACGCTGAACATGTTCCACCCAAAAGAAATAATTCCAGAAGTCATTATCTCTCAAGTGAACCATAATCGCCCACGGCAGTGAAACTATTATCACAAACACCAGCGGAATCCACGGCAGAATAAAAATTTCTTTCCAGCGCTTTTCCCAAATCATGTACGGCACAATCGTCAACGCCGGAACCGCAAACGCCAGAAAACCTTTGGTCATAAACGCCGCGCCGCAAAAACTTCCGGCCAATGCCAGCAAGCCAAACTTTTTCCAGGAAAACCTCTGAATATCGCTCCCCAGAAAAAAACAGACCAGCGTGCCGGTCACGAATAAGGTGAACGGCCCGTCCAGCACCGCGTAGGTTCCCACCGCAAAAACCAATCCGGAACTCAAGAATATCCCAGTTGACACCGCCGCCAGTTTTTCGCCGTATTTTCTGGTAAGCCACCACAATAGCAACGCCGCCAGCAATACTGACAATGCGGACGAAAACCGAACCGCAAACTCATTCTCTCCGAACGTCAGCATCGACAAGGCATTCAGCCAGTGTCCCATAATTGGTTTTTCAAAATACCGCAGGTTGTTAATCTTCGGCACCACCCAGTCATTATGCACAATCAGTTCGCGGGCAATTTGACCATAGCGCGTCTCATCCGGAGTGAACAACGGACGAAAACCAATGGTGGCAAAATACAACAACAGGAAAAAAAACACCGCCAGAAAAACATATTTCTTATTCATAAAAGTTATCACTTCAGAAAATTATTATAATTTAGCAAGACAAAAAAACTCATATAAAATACCCTGATTTGTGGATTTAGCAACCTTCGTTCCGAGCTTTCATTCCCGAATCAACCAAGCTATTTTGGTTTTTTTTAACAAAAGCTTGCAAACTACACTTGATTATTTGAAAAAACATGGCATTTTTAATGGCTTTGTTAGCTGATATTTTGCTTTCCGTACAATACGGGACTTAAAATTTCAAAGCTCGGATTTACAAAGATTGTAATGTTTAAGAATATAAATTAAAAAAGGTTATGAAGAATGGCAAGTTCTAAGTCAGCTTTAAAAAGATTGCGCACCAGTAAGGCAGCATGCCTGCGCAACAAAGCACGTAACAGTTCGTTGAAAACATTTGAAAAGAAATTCCGTTCCGCGGTTGAAGCGGCTGACGCGACTCAGGCGGCTGATTTGCAGAAACTGTATTTCAGCAAGCTGGATAAAGCCATGAAAGTCGGCCTCATTCATGCAAACAAAGTTGCGAATAAAAAATCCCAGGTTAGTAAGCTCATGAATTCACTTCAGGGATAATTTTGCTGTTGATTTTATCAAAGCCGCTTTCCATCACGAAGGCGGCTTTTTTGTTTCCAACAAGATAAAGGTTTGATTATGCCATACATTCAATACTTTGCCAACGATGACCAAAAAATATTTAAATTGGCTGACAAGCAGACAACCACATTCGGCAGAGAAGACACTTGCGAATTTCAGATTCTCGATTCTCAGATTAGCCGGAGACATTTTATCATTGAAAAACATGAGAGTGGCTTCTTCATACTTATTGACCTCGGCTCACGCAATGGAACCTTCCTCAATGAATCCCGCCTGACCAAAGAAGAAGTCCATCTACACAATGGAGATAGAATCAAGGCCGGAAACCATACTTTCGTATTCTGGGTGCTCCAGCCGGTAGAACCAATACAAAAACGCATGCCCTCCTCCAGCGGCAACGACAAAGGCTATCGCACCGCCATGCTGGAAATATTCAACCAAAATGAAGAGGCCAAGTAAGTACTATTCGCTGGCAGCATCACCCGATTTTGCCAGTTTTCTAGTCAAGCCGGCCAGTGATACCAGGAAAAATCCGAACATCATCAAATAAATGCCGATAATCAGAGCAACTGCCAGCAACCCGACTCCCGGTCGCATAATTAGAATTATCCCGAAAATCAACGAACACAGCCCGCTGAAACCAATCAACCAACGCGCCGGAGACGCAGAGATTTTTGAGTGTAGCGACAACATGATTTGACCAACTCCGGTCATTATCGCCCACACTCCAATCATCAGAATTATCACCATTTCTGCCAGCCATGGTTGCATAAAAACCAGCAGCCCGGCAATAATGCTGAACAGACCGTAAATAATTGCTGCCATTCGTCCGTGGGTAATTTTCAAACCGGTGGCCAACGTCAAAATACCGCTGGCACAAAAAAACGCTCCAATCATTACTGTTAAAATCGTCAACGCGGAAAATGGCTTAAAAATAAAAATCGCCCCGAAAATAATAGCTATTATCCCCTGAACGAATGTTGCCTTCCAGGACAAACCGTGAAAAAAATGTCGTACTATCGATGCTTGCGTTTCCATGTTACGCGTCTCCTTAATTATTGTTGATGTTAGCGGTTACTCTGTACCGGAAAACGATAAATTGCAAACTCCGCCATAAAAAGTTTGCTGCTTTCAGCGAAAGCCGACAAGGCTGTAGAACGCCTGAAATCCAAATTACAATGCGGTCAGGTTATTGCTTTTTGGCTAAAAAAGACTATATTCCTTCTTTTATTATTATTGTTTAATGAACCGGATTAATGCAAAACTATGAGTCTTATTTTAGGAATAGAAACCAGTTGTGACGAAACCGCGGCGGCAATTGTCGAAGACGGATATAAAGTCTTGAGCAGCAGTGTGGCATCGCAAATTGCCAAACACGCAGTTCACGGCGGCGTAGTTCCGGAACTGGCGGCGCGTGAACATCTGATTGCATTGCGTCCAGTGCTGGACGAAGCCTTGAAAGACGCGGGCGTCAATATGTCCGACATCGCGGCAGTTTCAGTCACTAACGGACCGGGCTTGATGCCGGCGTTACTGGTCGGGTTGAATTTTGCCAAAGGGCTGGCGGCGGGACACCAGTTGCCGTTCATCGGCATCAACCATTTCATCGCCCACATTTACGCCGCGTTTCTGGATGACGGAGCCGGAGCGCTCGAAAATCCGACGACTTATCCCTTGCTGGCGCTGGTCGTTTCCGGCGGACACTCTTCATTGTTGCTGATTGAGGCGGACGGCAAAGCCACGCACATCGGCATGACCATTGACGATGCCGCCGGCGAAGCGCTCGACAAAGCGGCAAAACTGCTGGGGCTCGGCTATCCTGGCGGTCCGGTTATTCAGAAAACCGCCGAACTCGGCAATCCTGAAGCGTTCCATTTTCCGCGTCCGCTCACTGGCGGAGCAGGCAAGCCGGTTCCGGAAGAACATAGATTCAATTTCAGTTTCAGCGGTGTGAAAACCGCCCTGCTCTACCATGTCCGCAAACACGCCGGTGAAAACGGCATGCTTGAAGGACAACTTCTTTACGATACCGTCGCCTCTTATCAGGAAGCGATAATTGATGTGCTCTGCCGAAAAACAGTGGCGGCGGCGGAAATTCTGAACGTCAAATCCATTGTTCTATGCGGCGGAGTCGCCTGCAATTCCGGACTGCGCGAACGATTGCAACAAAAAACTCCGGCTGGCATGAAACTGCATCTGGCGCAACGCAAACATTGCACCGACAATGCCGCCATGGTCGCCGGGCTCGCTTACCATTATTTCGCCAGCGGAAAATTCGATTCTCCGGATTTGGATGCGTTCGCGCGTCTACCACAAATCACTCGCGTTCCATTTGTTAACAACCTTTAAAAACAACCGGGAAATTCATGAATTTTTGCATTATTTTCGATATGGACGGAACCTTAGTAGACTCGCGTCTCGACTTGGCTTTGAGCGTAAACCTGATGCGCCGGAGTTTCGATTTGCCGGAACTCCCGATTGAAACCATCACCTCATTTGTCGGCAACGGCGTCAGAAAACTGGTGGAACGTTCCATCACCGGAACGCAAATCGACAATGCGGAAGCCGTCAAACGCATGAAAACATTCTACCAGAAACATCTGGTCGATAAAACGGTCATGTATGACGGTGTCGCCGAAGGCCTGGCAACACTTCACGGCACGGGAGTAAAATTAAGCGTAGTCACCAATAAACCAGTTGAAGCCGCCGTACCTATCCTCAAAAAACTCGGAATCATCAAATGGTTTGACGAAGTAATCGGCGGTGGCAGCGGACATCCGTTGAAACCCGATCCGGAACCGTTATTGTACCTGATTGACAAATTCCAATGCCGCCCGGAGAACAGCTGGATGATGGGCGATCATTACACCGACCTGGAAGCCGGAAGACGCGCCGGAATAAAATGCTGTTTTGCAGCCTACGGTTTCGGTGACCCGCAAAATGAAACATTTGATTTCCGCGCTGAACAGTTTAAAGATATTATTTCAAAATTCAGAAAATAAAGATTATGAATTTAAGAAGCATCGCCATCGGCTTTAGGGTGATATTCCTCGACGAATCGCGACTCTGAAAAGTATCGCCAGATTGTTGGCGGCGCGCTGTTTCGGGAACTCCATTTATTCCCGGATGTGCGTCTTTACTTGCAGGATTGAAATAAAATAAGCGCTGGCTACTTTAATTTTACTTTCAACAAATCCAGATTTTTTTGTTCCTCTTCGTCTGGCTTGGAAACACCGTTTTTAACCGCAATACCACCAATCAGCGTTTCAGTCAGGCGTATTCTGAATTTCCACAAAATATTATTTTTGCAATTGGCTCTATTGTTATCTTTTATCCTTCGCTACACGAGGATGGAAAAACTGACACGGTTTCTGCCGCGAGCTAGCCTTAATGCTTGTGGAGTCAATAAAAATCAACCGTAAAACAGACATCTGCCGGTTGATTTTTGGCTGGCTTGATATATTATAAATGGGTCTTGAATAAGCGGGTGTAGCAAAACGGTCATGCTCCAGCTTCCCAAGCTGGCTACGCCGGTTCGACTCCGGTCACCCGCTCCATTTTTAAAGGCGAACAACAACAACCATCAATAATAATTAAACCAGTAAATTTATATTTAATTATCAACATTAACACTTCTGCATAAAGTAATTCTTAAAAAAACCGGTTGTTTAAATTGAATATCGTAAAGAATGATATATTATGTTTTAGTGAGATACAACCATATAACAGGAGCATAAAAAATGAGTGAAGTAAAACATCTTAATGCCGAAAATTTCGAAAGTGCAACATCTACTGGAACAGCTTTAATTGATTTTTGGGCGCCGTGGTGCGGTCCCTGCAAAATGCTCGGACCAATTCTTGATCAAGTTGCGGCTGAAATCGGCGATCAGGCAGTTGTAGCGAAAGTGGATATCGAAACGTCCAGAGAGTTAGCAGTAAAATTCAAAGTCATGAGCATTCCAGCTATTTTTATTCTCAAAGATGGCGAAGTAGTTAATCAATTCATTGGACTTCAAGATAAAACGACCCTGCTTAATGCGTTAAAATCTGTATAAAACTTAAAATCTGTTGCGACGCACCGGCGCACTAAGCTCTGCGGCCAACAGATTATTATAAGTTTTTAAGTTCGTCAAATCCTTTGCGAAACTGCAATCTTAACTTTTTTCTGGAATAATTTATCGGCATGGACAGTTATAACAGTACGGAAAAATTATTTAAGGTTGTATGTTTCGGAGACAGTTTAACTACTTGCGGCGGCAAAGACGGACGTTATTCCGACTGGCTGTCGAAAATGTTACCGGAATGTGCCATCATCAATCGCGGAATTGGCGGCGATACTATTATGCGAGGAAAAGTTAGATTTGCCAACACCGTTCTCCAATTGAATCCAGATATTCTAATTATCGAACTTGGCGCCAATGATTACTGGTGGGGGAAAAGTTCACTGAACGAGTTGCATGCCGCTTACGAATATATGGTTTCAACCGCCAAAGCACACAATATCGAAGTGATTATTGCCAGTTGTTTCGGATATTCTTATAATCCTGCACGAAAATTTTGCTGGGTATCAAGTCAAATACCTTTAAGCGAACGTGCCGCCGGAATTGCCGCCATCGAAAACTATTTAGTTCAGCGCTACAGCTGTTTTTATCTCCCTGACTTGCAAGTGGATATTCGTCCGAATGGTCGTGAACCTTACTGGGAAGAAATGGATCACCCCAATAAAGCTGGCAACAAACTTGTTGCAGAACGGATAACGACTCAGATACTCAAAGCCACAGAAAAAATTAAATCTGAAAATGCGTATGCGGTTGAAAACGCTGTTTAAAAGCCATTCTTGTTGTCTGTCAATCAAAGTCGTTTTTATTCGCGTCTTTTAATAATCTTCAGAATCTGCGAAGGCCGGGTGATATTATCCAGGATTTCCTGAACAATGCCGGAAGTGCGCAGTTTCCTTGAAATACTGCCTAAAAGCTGGAGATAATCATCTTGATTTTCGTCCGGCGCAACGATGAATACAATCACTCTTACCGGTTGCTCATCCTGACTGCGATAGTCAGCAATGGGGTTATTACATATTCCGAACAAAATTACGGGATCAGGAATATTATTCATCCTGATATGTGGCAAGGCCAATCCATTGCCAATCCCGGTAGTCATCATTTTTTCTCTCTTCCAAGTCATACGTGAAATCAAATCCCGGTCCAGCTTAGACTGTTCAGCAGCATGAGTGATTAAATCATCAAGCACTTCCAGTTTGGTTTTTCCGTTGAGAATAAGAATTGATTCCTTGGACACATAACTGGTAAACGAATTTTTCATCACAGCCTCCGAATAAAAATCACCCAGTTGATTAAAAAGTATTTACAGGCGGCCAACACGGCGCGTCGTTGCGAATAATCTTGTCATTTGAATATTAGTCTAATCCATATATATTTTTTTTCAACAACAGAAGCAAGTATTAAAAAGATTTTATTATTGTTTAGCTTTTTTCCCTCATTGAACCATCCAAACAGTAAATATTTCTGCATATAACGGCATCACTCAAAAATAATACTCGTTGCGCACTTTTATTTGCGGCGGGACCTGCTAAATTATTTTAACATTAAATCAATAAATGGAGAACATGTCATGAGAAGTTTAGTTTGGTTTATTTTCTTCCTCCTTCTGCTTGCCGGAGTCTACTGGTTTTACAGTTCTTTTTTTCAATCAATATCCGGCTCATCTTCCATTGTCCAACAAACCGGAGGTCAAAACAGTCAGCAAACAGAATCCGCACCAACGTCAAGTTCGACTCAACAGGCAGTCACTCCAGCCGCACCTTCCGCGCCGCGCTCTGGCGACAGTATGCGAAATACCAGAATCGGGAATCGCATAAATAAAATATATTCTCAGCACAATAACTCGCTGGATCAGACAGACAAATAAAACCAACAGGTGGATTGAAAAATGGAAAAATTTCTTACCGCAGTTGTCTTGATGTCGGGATTGGTATGCAATGCAGAAATTTCGAATATTAACATAAACACCATCAATATTAAAGACCACTCATCCACGGTCAACAGCGGAATCTCCGGCCTAGAAACTGGAAAAACCATTGAAGGCAATGGAAAATTAACCCGTATTGAACAGCCGCTCAGCGTGCAGATAGAAAAAATAGAAACAGGCAACGGCCTTGACGTACATATCCATTGCGGCGCTAAAACGTCCAAACTTGAATTTCAGGCTGACAGCAATATTCTCCCGGCAATAAAAACAGAGATTAAAGGCAATACCCTGATGCTCTCACTGTCCGGGTCGCTGACAACAAAAAATCCAATTTCAGCCACTATTTTTCTGCCAACAGTCAAAGAAGTAAAAAGCAACCAGGCAGGAAAAATGTCGATTACCGGACTCGACAATGATGCTTTTACACTCATTAGTGACGGTACTGGCGAAATCGCCATCTCCGGTTCAACAAAAATACTGAATGTAACGTTGAACGGGGCATGCATACTAAACGCACAACAACTAAACGCGCAAACCGTGCAAATTACCGCTCGCGATGCAACCGAAGCAACGGTAAATGCCAGTAAAGAACTGAAAGTTGAAATCACCGATGCTGCCGCAGTAAATTGTTACGGCAAACCCCAAAAAATAACAAAGCAACTGGATGATGCGGCCACGTTGAATATGCGCTAAACCACAGCCTCGAGACTCAAGAAAATTACTGTTGTTCTTTTCCAAAATCGCATCTATGTTCCTGTATTTATAAACAACATAGTAGCTTAAAAGGCGTTTTTGAACTCGGAGAGCGCAAACTGCCACAAGCTGCCAAATTGATCAGTTCAAGTTCAAAGGTTCAGCTTATCGTGTAAACCAGCGGAGAATACCAATTTTATTTTTGAATGGGGGGTAGCGCAGCGGAACATCCAGCCAGCCGCCTTTAATCATAACCGGTTTGTAGTGGGTGAATGTGTCGAAACTGTATTTGCCATGGTACGCGCCCATTCCGCTGTTGCCAACGCCGCCGAACGGCATTGACGGATTAATCAGGTGTGTAACCGTTTCATTGACGCACACTCCGCCAGCCGAAGTGCGTGACAGCAACGCTTCGAGATTCTTCTGCTGCCGGGAAAAATAATACATTGCCAGCGGCTTGGGCTTGGCGATAATGAATTCAATCACTTCAATAATTTTTTCAAAAGTCACTACCGGCAGCAACGGACCGAAGATTTCCTCTTGCATAATCGTGTCGTCAGGTTCGATATGGTCAATGACTGTCGGCGCGATGTAATTGTCTTTGCGGTCTTTCTGTCCGCCGCAAACGATTTTTCCGTCGTGCATCAAATCCGCCAGACGGTCGAAATGTTTGTCATTGATAATCCGGGGATAATCCGGGCTTTCCTGCGGGTTTTTGCCATAGAAATTTCCAATGTAATGTTCTATTTTTTCCAGTAGCTCTTTTTTTATTGACTTGTGCACAAACAGATAATCCGGCGCGACACAGGTTTGTCCGGCATTCAGAAATTTTCCCCAGACAATCCGTTTTGCCGTCAAGTTCAGATTGGCGTCGGCATCAACAATGCACGGGCTTTTTCCGCCAAGTTCCAAAGTTACCGGCGTCAAATGTTCGGCGGCGGCTTTCATTACTTCTCTGCCTTGTCTAGTCCCGCCGGTAAAGAAAATATAATCGAATTTTTCATTCAGCAACACATGAACAGAATCAATACCACCGGGAAATGCCACAATATATTCCGGGTCAAAGGTTGCTCCAACCATTTCCAGCAACAGTTCTGCGGTTGCCGGTGCTTGTTCTGAAGGTTTAAGCACGGCGCAATTTCCCGCCGCCATCGCCCCGACCAACGGCGACAACAACATTTGGAACGGATAATTCCAGGTTGAAAAGATTAGAACTGATCCATAAGGCTCAGCGTAGATTTTTCCAGAAGCAGGAAAATTAAGCATGGCGACGCCAGCACGGTGCGGCGATGCCCATTTCTTGAGATGTTTTCTTGCATACGCAATATCTTCCAGAACAATACTTATTTCCGTCGCCACGGACTCAAATTCAGTTTTTCTTAAATCGGCATGTAAAGCGGCAAGTATTTTCGGTTCGTATTCTTTTATTGCTTTAAACAACCGGTCAAGCATTTTCAGCCGGAATTCAATTTTTCTAGTCTGGCCGCAATTAAAATAACTTTTCTGTCTGGCAACAGCCTTTTTGATTTTCCTGGCGCTATCCATAATTCTGCTCCCGCAGGTTGTTCTTAAAAAAATGTCTTGTGTTCAATTTACTCGTAAACACAACACAAGACAACCTGCGTTTACAGATGAACGCGTATTTTTGCACTATTTCCAGTTCGTCTCTGGATGGAAGTTTCTGAAACAATGATGCAAGCATGGCTTGATACTAGACAGAAAAAGGCCTCCTTTTCGCCAGCAGAGCTCCGGCTAATGGCACAGAAGTTCATGCTCCATACTGATACAATCCGCCTTGACAACCTGCAATAAAGGGCGATTTAATTCTCGAAAAAATAATTTGTTTTTTTGCATTCGTACGTTTTCAAGCTATAGTGATTGCTTGTTTATTTTCGTATTGAAATTTGAAATACAAAGGTCATTTTGTTGATCCAAGGAGATTAAAATGAAAATTCTTCATGACAGCGATGCCGACCTCAGTTGTCTTAACGGAAAAACTGTTGCGGTTATAGGTTATGGCAGCCAGGGACGTAATCAGGCGCTCAGCCTGCGTGATTCCGGCGTTAATGTAATTATTGGTATCCGTCCGGGAAAATCTTTCGATCAGGCAGTCACTGACGGGTTCAACACCATGAACGTCAAAGATGCGGCAGCCAAAGCGGACATCATCCATATTCTGCTTCCCGACGAAACTCATCGCGATGTTTACGACGCGGATATCAAAGCCTCTATGAAAGCTGGAAAAACATTTTCCTGCTCACACGGCTTCAATATCATTTTCAAAGAAATTGTTCCGCCGGCAGATGTCGATGTTATCATGGTTGCCCCCAAGGGTCCGGGCACAGAAGTGCGCAAGGCTTTCGTCCAGGGCTTCGGTTGCCCCGGCTTGATTGCGATTAATAACAATGCCTCCGGCAAAGCTAAGGACACCGCGCTGGCTATGGCCAAGGCAATGGGACTTACCCGCGCCGGCGTCCTGGAATGTACATTTGCGCAGGAAACCTACGAAGACCTGTTCGGCGAACAGAACGTTCTCTGCGGCGGTCTGGTTGACCTGATGAAATACGGTTTTGAAGTGCTGTGCGAAGCCGGTTATCCGCCGGAAATGGCATATTTCGAATGCGTACATGAAGTCAAACTGATTGTTGACCTGGTATTTGAAGGCGGCATCCAGAAGATGAACGCCGTTATCTCCAACACTGCTGAG
>JBAYVM010000036.1:0-12267 GCA_041674645.1 Victivallaceae bacterium
AAACGGTTTGTCGCGCCCGCTGGAGAAAATTTCAAAATCAACGATTGTGTTGCCAGTGAAAACATCAGACAAGACTAATCCGGATAATTATCCTTACTACGCCGGCTCGGACAGCGGTTCGATGGGCGGCGCTCTTTTCGAAAATTCCATTCCGTTGCAGAATTTAGTTGGAGCCGGATTCGGCGATAGTGAACCAGTATTCGGCGCCGGAAAAACAGACAAAAATTCTCCGGCTCCGGCAGTGATAGCCGACTCGGTGCGGCATGTCTGGGTGGTAAAAAGTTTGACCGGCCTGGAAAATGAATTGAAAAAATTATTTCAACAGAGTGGTATTGCTTTAGATAAAATATCCTCGAAGATGAGTGGAAACGCGGTAAATATTAAAGCTTCCATAACCAAAATAGAACTGGTCAAGCTGGTCAAATTGTGCAAAGCCAGCGGATTTGAGTTATTGACTTCTCAAGTGCCACAGCCGGAGCAAAATATCTTTGAAGGTCAGGCCAGCGATCCGGTAACCTACACTGCGCAATTTATGATAAACAAACCCTACGCCCACTAATTTTGTGTTACAGCCACTAACAGGAGGTCAAAGCTGACCTCCAATAGTTTTATCAATCAATACTTGCATACCGGTTGCGGCAGTTCACATTTACTTCATTCAGCCGGTAGCCGAAACCTGATCCACCAAGGGTTGAAAAATCAACCATTCCGTTCCGGCGTTTATACAATCCCGGGTGAACTTTTTCTTCCTGCAGCGACGCGTCCGGATAGAATTGCATGGCATTACATTCCACGCCCATAATGGTTCCGGAATACGCAGCCAGCAGAACATGCGGCACAATAGCCAGCATCGGATTGGTCAAATCTTGCACCATCAGCGTCATGCCGTGAGCTTTGGCCCAACACATACTCAACAACGCGCCGGTTTGAGTTTTGCAGGTTTTTAGCGCGACACCGGTCCAGCCGAGTGACCGTCCGAGCTTAATTAAATGCCAGTCATGAGCGCTTTCGTCCATGAATAACGGTTTTCTGGCGGACACGCTGTGCACATCAATCTGGTTGGCTTCCAAGTCATAAGGAAATGGTTGTTCGACATAAAGAATTTTACCGTAGGTCGCCGGGTGTTCCAGCACCAGTTTGTCAAGAATGCGGTTGACATATTCCGGGTCATGCACCATGCAGTTCAAATCGGTGGATAGCCAGTCAACATCATATTGGGCAGCGATTTTACCAATTTCCACCATTCGCTGGTAATCCCAGTCCTCATCATTGCCGCGAAGCTTTATTTTCAGACAGTTCAATCCGTCGGTTTTAATCCAGTCGCTTAACATTACCGGATAACCGTCTGCAGCATCGCTACCGGTGCGTTCTGACTCGCAAATATAGTCTTTTCCGCCGACAAGATGCCACACTGGAAGTTTTGACGGAACGTTTTTCACGAAAAAATCACAGGGATATTTTCCGGCGAAAGAGATATTGGTTTTTGCTTCCGGAATGAGATAATGGGACAAATCTTTATTCATGTAATTGCTGTTATAAGTCTCGTACACCGGCACATTATGGAGATTTCCGTAGGCATCATGCAATGCGATATCGAACAGTGAATTGCAGACCAGCGCCGACAAATGCGGCATAGGCGTTTCTAGCTTCCGGTTAAAATCCTGCAGGAGTGCATCAAGTTTCTTTTCTGTAAATTCGTGTCCGACTTCCATTGGATGTCCGAAACAATTGAACTCACTCCAGGCTTTAGCTAAAACCACACAGAAATCTTTCATAAAAATCTCCCGCGACTCAAAAGACAACGCCGCAGGCCATGTCCAGCCGACGCTGAGCGGGGTTTCGCCCCAGCCGGAAGCGCGTCTGCCGGATTTATCCTCAACATCAACTTTCACTCTGGCGCATATAATGGAATTGATTGTTTCTGAACCGAACTTCAACGGTACTCGCATGATTGCCGGGATGAAATATAGGGTTGTTCCAACCGCCCTGATATCAGTATTCTTTGACATTATTACCTGCCTTTTTTATGTTCTATGGTTTCAAAATAACAGCCAAATATACCATTATGCAGCTGACAAAGCAAGATGACAACCCGATTAAATAAAGAGATGTATTTTTCGTGATAAAAACGGTCAGGGTTTTGGAAAGATTTATTTCAGTGATATTGTATCATCTTGTACAGTCTCAGATGTAATTTATAAAGAAGGACGAATAATGAATATTGTAAAATATTTGCTTTTCACAATTGCCGTTGTGGCATTAATTGCAATAACCGGTTGTTCAATGTTGGGAATAGAAGACAACCACGACACCGTAAAAGTGGGAGTTATTCTGCCGCTTTCAGGAGAATTTGCTCCTTGCGGGAAAAAGGTTCTTGACGGGATTGAACTGGCAAAAGATCAGCTCAACGACCAGGGTGGCGTAAACGGACAAAAAATTATTTTAGTAGTCATGGATAACGCCAGCCTTCCGGCAAAAACTGCTGAAGCAATGAGAAAACTGGTAGAAAAGCATAATGTTCCGGTGGTCATCGGAGCTTATTCAACAACTTGTACGCTTGCGTTGAAGCCGGTCGCTATGAAATATAAAGTTCCGGTAATTGCGCCAATGGCGACCAATAATGTTATAACTGAACGCAACCAGTACATGTTCCGCTCCTGCTTCAGTGATTCATTTCAAGGCAAAGCCATCGCGTGCTACGCTTTCGCAAATCAGCATGTAACCCAAGTGGCGGTAATGCTGGGAATTGATGAAAACAGCACCTACAGCCGGGACTTGGGAAGAATTTTCAGCGAAACATTTGGCCGGATTGGCGGAAAAGTTGTTAAGACGGAAGGTTTTTACACTTCACAAGATAGTTTTTCTGCTCAATTGAAAAACATACAACAGGAAAATGTTCAAGGTATTTTTATGCCTTCATATTGTAACGACGGCTCCAGAATGATTAAAGAAACCAGAAGTCTTGGCATTAACTGCAAACTTTTTGGCGGAGATGGCTGGGATGAAACAGAAATTTTTACTAATTCCGGACTGGAGCCGGGAGATTGCTTTTTCGCCTCCATGTTTTCGACAGAATACAAAAAATCTTATGTAGAAAAATTTATTGAAGACATTTCGCGAAAAACCAGCCAAATTCCAGGAATGTGTGAGGCTCAGGGATTTGACACCATGGGGCTTGTTGCTGATGCAATGAAGCTGGGTATTCAGCCGGAGGATATTGTGCGCGGATTTTTCAGAGTAAAAAATTATCCCGGCGTAACTGGAAATATTAGTATTAACGCCCAGCGCAACGCGTCCAAAGATATTTTCATCAAAAAAATAGAAAAACAGGATAATGGTCTGTTCGGATCAAAACTGGTTAAAATATTAACTCCGGAACAAATTAACAGGATTGAAAATGAATTATCTCATTAAAAAAGCCAAAGGTCCAGTCAAGCTGGATGCCGCCTGGGACAGCAATGACTGGAAGAACGCGAATATTGTTGAAGTAAAAATTTTCCGCGAAGACCGTGGCAGCGAACACCGGCCGGTTACTTGTTGCAAAATGCAGTACGATACGACTGGAATTTATGGACTGTTTCAGGTTCAAGATAAATATGTTAGAAGCGTTGCCACTAATTTTCAGGATGGCGTGTGCAGAGACAGTTGCGTTGAATTTTTTGTCGCCCCTCCGGTAAAAAACGGGTATTTAAATTTCGAATTCAATTGCGGCGGTACAATGTTAGTGCATCACGTTGTTGATCACACCAGAACAGACAAAGGATTTAAAGAATATTATCCTTTAACCACGGAAGCGGCCGAAGGAATCCGGATTTTTCATACCATGCCGAAAGTCGTTGAACCGGAAATTCAGGAAAATACGGTTTGGAGACTGGGATTTTTTATTCCGTTCGCGGTATTTAAACGTACCACCGGTTTGAAAGAGGAAATTTCATCCGGACAAGCCTGGCGGGCAAACTATTACAAATGCGGCGACCTTACTTCACATCCGCATTGGGCTTCATGGCAACCGTTGACCGCTACAAATTTCCATTTGCCGGAATGTTTCGGCGAAATTATTTTTGAATAAAAAGAGCTTCATTTCATTCAATGTGAACGCATTTCAGGGCCGTGAAGAATAAGCCTGTCGGCAGGCGGCTTCAAAATCTCTGGTGCGTTCTCTTATTTGGCAGTAAGGAGATTCCTGTAACCGGTTGCGGAGCGTTCGCCGTAACTCGCCCAGCTCTTTTATTTTTTCCGGCAGTTCAGATGCGATGCGGAGATATGATTCCATTGACCCGGCAATATATTCGCTTAAACCGATTCTTTCCATAATGGCATATCCCACCCGTGAAGCATGCCGGTTGCCGGTAACGGTAAGTACCGGCACGCCCATCCATAGCGCTTCAAAAGTGGTAGTGGTTCCATTGTATGGAAAAGTGTCGAGCGCCACATCCACTTCGTTATAGGTTGCAAGATGTTCATACATGTTAGCGGAGAACGGAAACAGTATGATTCTTCCGGCAGATATTCCGTACTGGTCAAATTTTTTCCAGACATATTCGCGAACACATTCATTGGACAATGAACTGTTTTTTATCAGCAGTCTGGCGCTGTAATCATGCTGTAATATTGAACTCCATGCTTCAATTACTTTCTCCGTAATTTTGGCTTGATGATTAAAAGATCCGAATGTAAAAATGTTATTTTTTAAACAAGGCAACTGGGCGATTGGCGGAGATTCAGTTGGAGGTCGGTAAGTCCAGAAACCATGTTCGAGCCGGATGATTTTTTCTGAAAAAAGTTTATCTGCATTTTCCTGGTCGGTCAACTTGTCTCCGATTCTGAAGTCAATATTCGACAGACCGGCGGAACCGGGATAGCCCAACCAGGACATTTGGATTGGCGCAGTGCGTAAAGCGAAAATCTCCAGCAGTTTGCCGTTGGTATGTCCGGACAAGTCTATCAGAATGTCAATTCGGTCGCCGCGTATAAGATTTCTAATTGCGTCACAGTCGGCCCCGAAAATATTCCGCCAGCATGAAGCGCTCTGTTTGATTCTCGCTGTAATTTCGTCCGGAAAATCCACATCTGAGTAACAGTAAACTTCAAAATTTGATTTATCGTGATTCTCGATAAGCGGCGCAAAAAAACACGCGACAGAATGTTTTCTAAAATCAGCGGAAACATATCCGATACGCAATTTACGGTTAAAAACTGGCAACTCAAGATTTAATAAGTTAAGTAATTTGTATACGGATTGCGGTTTAGAGTTTTTTAAAACATGCTTTTCCCAAATGGCGCTTTCGCGCAGAATATTCTTGATGTCTTCTTCCAAATAATTCATCGCAAAAATCATCCCAGAACGGTTTTCTGAATTTTCCGGCTGATATTTCAGTGATTTGCGAAAAAACTCCACTGCTTTATCCGGTTCTCCTGAATGCAGTTTCAGAAGCGCCATTGTCGCCAATAAATCTGACGAATGCGAAGCCATCTCCAAGCCGTCACGGCAAAGCTTAAAAGCGGCTCCCAAATCTGAGAAAACGAGCAGATGCGCAAGATTATTAATTGCCGGAATAAACTTTGGCCGCAAAGCGAGGACTTTTTGATATTGTGTTTTTGCCTGTTGAAGAACACCGATTTTTTCCATCGCCAGACCTAAAAAAAATTCTCTGGCCGGAGCCTCCGCTACTCGGGATAAATATTTTATTGCCGCCTGCGGATTTTGAGATTGCAAAGCAACGATTCCTTGCAGCAAGTCAATCGATGATTCTTCAGCGTCGTGCATCTGAAGCTCTTGAATAATCTTTTTCGCCTGTTGCAAATTGTGACAACGGCAGGCGCGAAAAGCGTTACGCACCTGCCGCTGAGCATTTTTCTTATGAGCAGTTTTTAAAAAAAAATCTAAAAAATATTTTATTCTTTTTAGCATTGAGATTCAGTCCGTCACCTGTCCGTTATTTCTCTGTTGCCGGTTTTTCCAGCAGGCTGCGGATAACGACAGAAGCGCAGTAACAGCCAAAAACTGCCGGCATATAGGAGATTGTTCCGACCATTGAACGGCACATGCCGGTATTAGTGTCTTCATATGCAAAAACCGCCGTTTCAGGAATATCTTGAGGAGAAAAAACGGTTTTAAATCCTTTCCTGATTCCGCGCCGGTGCAGCAGCTTGCGGACGGCCTTGGCCAGGCTGCAGTTAAAGGTTTTTGATATATCGACAATTTTTACCTGTGCCGGATCAGTTTTTCCGCCGGATCCCATTGAACTGATTATTGGAATGTTGCGGTCCAGACATTTAACAATCAAATTAACTTTCGGCGACAGCGAATCAATGGCGTCCACCACATAATCGAATTTTTGTTCAAGCAGTAAATCCGCGCTTTCGTCACGAATAAATTTATGCATTGGAATTATTTCCGCTTCCGGATTAATGTCCAGCAAGCGTGCGGCAACAATTTCGGCTTTGCTTTGACCTTCAGTGCTGACCAGCGCGGGGAGCTGCCGGTTGCGGTTTGAAACTTCCGTCACATCACCGTCAGCGATGGTCATTTTGCCAACTCCGGCACGACATATAAGTTCAGCCGCATAAGCTCCGACTCCGCCAAGGCCTACAATCAGCACATGCGAATCGCGGAGTTTTTCCACTTTGTCTTTTCCCAACAGCAATGCCGTACGCTGTTGCCATGGAGAAACACCTTCGATTTTCAATTTCATAAACTTTTCCTGAATATTTTAATAAATAATTTTAGCATAGAAGTTTTCAGGCTTTGCAGTTCCAGATTTAACTGCAAGGCGGCAAAGTCGTAAACGGATTTAATATCGCCGCCACTATCGTCAGTTTCAAGGCATATTCGGTCAGTCCAGGAAGGGTTTGCAGTAAAAAAACTCATTAAATCATCCCGCTTCAAACCTGCCATGCCAAGAGAAACGTAAAAACCATTTTGCAAAAGCTGTTCAAGTATTTGCGGTTTGCTGTTAAAACCGTGAATCATCCAAGGCACGTCGGAGTTAGCGTATTTTCTATAATTAATGAGCTCCGAATAACATTTGACGGAATGAACAACCAATGGCTTTTTAACTTGTCCTGCAAGCTCAGCTACTTGTTGAAAAAGATTATACTGAACCGCAAGTGGCGGACCGTGCAGACGGTCAAGTCCGGCTTCGCCGATTGCACTGACGGCTGGCGATGCCGCCAGTGAACGGAATTCATGAAAAGTTCTTTTGCTGTCGTCAGAAATTTTCCACGGATGCAGTTCCAGAGAGTAACAACAGTTTTCCGGAAACGGCAATTCGAGGAGCTTAAATTTTTCGACGGGAATGGAAACGCAACTGAAAACATCTTGAGATTTTGCCGTAGAATGTGTGTGAAAATCAAAATATCCGTACTCTTCAAGCCGGTCATCGTCTGAGTATTTCATGAATTTTCCTGCTTAGTTTCGTGATTGAGTAAGGTTTTTTTATGAACCCGTCGGCGCCGTTTTCAAGCGTTTTTCTGACTCTGTCGTCATTAATAAATCCGGAGGAAAGTAGAACCTTCAATTGCGGGTCAATTTTTTTCATCGTGTCGTATGCTTCATCGCCGGACATTTTCGGCATGGCGATATCCAGCAGCACCGCGCAAATTTCTTTATGTTTTTGCTTAAACAATTCACAGCCTTCTTCGCCATTTTCCGCCGTTAACACCCGATAACCGAGAGATTTGAGCATTTTGCCGGCAGTTGTCCTGATGGCATCTTCGTCGTCAACAATCAGAATGGTTCCTTCGCCATGAATTATTTCTGACGGGTCAGTTTCCGTCACTGCTCCAGTTTCGTTTTCCGGCTTGAATTCCGGGAGGAAAATTGAAAATACACTACCGTTGCCGGGTTCTGATTTGACATCAACAAACCCATGATGGAGGTCGATGATATTATAAACCATGGACAATCCCAGTCCAGTGCCTTTTCCGCGGGATTTGGTGGTGAAGAACGGATCGAATATTTTGGGCAGATTTTCTGTGTTGATGCCGACGCCGGCATCTTTGACGGACAACTTCCAATAAAATCCAGCAACAGGTTCATTCGGAAAAAGGTTTTTGTCAAGCTTAACTCTGGCGATGAGAATTTCGATTAAGCCGCCGCGGGATTCTGTTGGCGGTCGCATCAAAGTCATGGAATGTTCGGCATTAATCAGCAAATTCAGGAGCACTTGTTCAATCTGCGTCTGGTCGGCTTTAATCATGGCTTTGCCTGCCGGCCTGGAAACTTTAATCAATATGCTTTTATCAAAAGTACTGCGGCATATATCCAAAACATTTTTTAAGGCGTTGTCCAGATTTACCGGCTTGAAACTAAGTTGACTTTTCCGGGAGAGCGTCAACAGTTGTTCCACCATGTTGGATGCTCTTAAAACAGATTTTTCCGCGATTTCGGCAAATTCGCCGATTTCATTGATTTCTTCCGGCGAATTATGCAGGTAATATTTAATCATTGACAACGAACCCTTTATTCCGCCCAGTGCATTGTTGAAATCATGGGCAAGTCCGCCGGTCAGTGTGCCGACGGTTTCCATTTTCTGAGCTTGTATCAATTGTTCACTTTGTCTTACCAGTTCAGTGACATCTTCGAGAATTATTACCGCACCTTTATTTTCACTGTTGACCAGGGGATTGATGGAAACATTGAAGTAATACCTTTTGTCTTTAAATATAATTATTTCCCGGTAAAGTTCTTTGGTTTTTTCTGAAACGATAGTCTGTTCGATGTCATTGCGGTAGCCCTTTAAAAATGGCGCGACTAACCACAATTTCCCGCCGAGTGCATCCGGAGATTTGATGCCGGTATGAGTTTCCATCGCCTGATTCCATTGGGTGACAATACCTTTTTCGTTAATTGCCACGAGAATAATCCGGACTGAGTTGAACAGTTGATTTAGATAATTACGAGTTTCACGCAATCGTCTTTCTGCGTCTTTGATTTCCGTCAAATCATTGAATATCAAAAGATTTTGCCGGCCTATTTTTCTCTGCCTGGCTTCAATGTCTAAAATGCGCCCGTTTTTACATTTTACCTTGAAATTTTTTGAACCGGCATGGTTTTCTGAAAACAATTCTTCCCAGGCGGCGACTGCTTCTGCGGCTGAAATATCATCCGGATGTCCGAACTCAAACCATTGTTCAAAATATTCCATGTCCTTTTCTGCATAGCCGAACAGTACCGTGAACATTTCATTAAGAAAGAACGTTTTATCCGGTCTGATAATCGCAATCGCCAGCGGCGAATTCTCTATTAATTCGCGGATTTCCTTTTCTTTCTCTCTGCGTTCTTTAACTTTAAGATATAGTGTTTGCATGGATTCCTGCATCTTTGCCGACATATCGTCAAATGCCCGGGCAAGCAGTCCGATTTCATCGCTGCTGTATTTTTTTCTGCGAGCAGGAAATATTCCAGAGGCCATATTCGTCGCGCTTTCCACGAGCGAATCCAACGGGGATAATGCCCGTTGAATCAACCAGAGCAGGATTCCGACAGAGGCGACCATGCTGCATAATACCACCAGCACCTGTCGAAAATAGGCATCGTAAGCGCTTTGATAAAAATCCGAATCGGCGGGATAGGAATAACATATCAACCAACGCCACGGCTTAAAAGCTTGATATACAATAATCCGTTCTCCTGAACCGCTGTCAAAGCGCAGCTCGCCATGACCTTTTTGAAACATTTCATCAGTGGCAAATCTGTTCCACGGAAACAGTGCGTCTTTGTACTGTTTGGGACGAACAATAATTTTCGATTCGGCTGTAATGACAAACGGATAGCTTTCCTCACCAGCCACTTTTTTGCTTTGAGACGATTTTATCAATTCTATCGCTTTTTGTTGAGCTTCTGCCTGCGAACTGTAAACTTTTTCAAAAAACAGACTGTCCTGATCTTTAGCGATACTTGTCAAGTGTTCCAATTGCTGATTGCAAACCTCAGCATTCAAACGGTTTAATTCCTGCCGGTAAGTATGCGTGCTCAGCCAGACCAGAATATACGAAAGCGTTGCCAGTACGATAATGAAAAACCCGGTCAGCCTCGTTTGTATTTTCACCTGTTCTCTCCGAAATAATGAAATATGCTCGATTCAAATGACATACGAATACGTCAAGATACACTCTAAGTCAAATCTGTATCTTATTCCCGCAGAATTTAAAAAAAAGAAATACACAATTTTATGCTGTCAGTCTCAGCAACCGCGAGAAAGACGTTCAGCCAGCACTGACGGAAGACCGGCGGCAAGTATTTTCAGTTGAGTTTTTTTCAAATCATATTCCACGCGAACCGGCTCAACTATTCCGGTTTCCGAATCATAAATTGCGACCGCAGCGCGCCAGTCCGAATCCCGCGGTTGCCCGACAGAACCGGGATTTATCAGATATTTTCTCCCGGCAGAAAGATTCAGCTTCTCCTTTTTCAGCATTTCCATCGTTATTTCACCACTATTGCAGGTAAATAACAGGGGGATGTGAATGTGCCCGCAGAACGCAACCGGCATGTCTTGCAGGTAAAAATGAAACTGCGCGGCTTTGCGGTCGAGCACATACGGCCAGTATTCGCCATCCAGCGTCTCAATTGACGCATGAATAAATAATGCATTGTCATCGCGAAGGGTATATGGAAGCCGGTCCAGCCATTGAATTTGGTCAGGTAACAGTATTTCCTGCGTCCAAAGCAACGCCAGCCTGGCATAATCTCTTAAATCCCAACTTTTAGAGTGAGCAAGGTCTGCGACATAAGTGTCATGATTACCCTTGATGCATTCAATCCGGTAGTCACGGCAGAAGTCAATACATTCTCCAGGGGATGGTCCGTAGCCGACCATGTCACCCAATGAAATCATTTTATCACAGCCCATCGCTGAAAGTTTTTTATAGGCAGCGGACAACGCTTCTATATTGCTGTGAATGTCTCCTAAAATTCCATATCGCATATAATCTACGGCAATCTGTTAATAATTAAAAATCATGTTGCTTAATCATTATAATCGGGGAATGCCCAATTATCCACTGTTTTTTGATATTTTTTATTTTTCAGAGTCGGTTTGAAAATTGATTCAGCCTCGACATACTTTGGCAAATCTGCAAAATGCGCTGGAAAAGCAAGCAAGCAGATTTATATTAAAATTCATATTCAGACCATAACCAGGAAGGGATGTTCCCAATGAAAATAGCGATAATAACAGGTTCCGCCGGACTTATCGGCAGTGAGGCGGTAAAATTCTTCAGTCGCAAATTTGACAAAATTATCGGCATTGACAACAATATGCGTCAGGAGTTTTTCGGCGAAAACGCTTCGACCGCCTGGAATCGCAAACGATTGGAAGAGGAACATGCCAACTATCAACATTACGCGCTGGATATTCGCGATGAAAAACTAATGGATCAACTTTTTCAACAATACAACTCCGATATAAAACTGGTTATTCACACTGCCGCTCAACCCAGCCACGATTGGGCAGCCAAAGACCCGTTTAAAGATTTTACCGTGAACGCCAACGGCACTTTGACCATGTTGGAAATGACCAGACGGCACAGCCCTGAGGCAGTTTTTATCTTCACCTCCACCAATAAAGTTTACGGCGACACTCCGAATTATCTGCCGTTGGTAGAAATGGAAACCCGCTGGGAAATCGCCGCCGACCATCCGTATTATGAACGCGGAATTGATGAATCCATGAGCATTGACCAGACCAAACACTCGCTGTTCGGCGCCAGTAAAGTCGCCGCTGATGTGCTGGTGCAGGAATATGGAAAATATTTTGGCATGAAAACCGGAGTCTTTCGCGGCGGCTGTCTGACCGGTCCGAATCACAGCGGAACTCAGCTCCACGGATTTCTGAGTTACTTAATGAAATGCGCCATCACCGGCGACCATTATACTGTTTTCGGCTACAAAGGCAAACAAGTCAGAGACAATATTCACGCTTACGATCTGGTCAATATGTTCGACCATTTCTACAACGCTCCGCGCCCCGGCGAGGTTTACAATGCCGGCGGCTCCAGATATTCCAACTGCTCCATGCTGGAAGCGATTCAAATCTGCGAAAAAATTACCGGACGCAAAATGAACACCACTTACACCGATGACAACCGGGTCGGCGATCATATCTGGTGGATTAGCGATGTCGCCAAATTTAAACGCCATTTTCCCGGCTGGAAACTTACCAAGAACGTCACAGACATCCTCACCGAAATCCACGATTACAACCAAATCCGCTGGAGCAAGTAAACGTAATGACAAAAGGTGAAAAACCTGAGAGAAGATTT
>JBAYVM010000037.1:0-12262 GCA_041674645.1 Victivallaceae bacterium
AGATTTTCACCTTCAATAATCATATTTCCGTCAGCGGCTTCGGGATTAACGCTTCGTGTTTCATCATAGACAAGCGTAGCTTTGCTTGGGGTAAAAGCGTTTCGTTTTGCGGGGCTTTTTCCGAACCATTTGAATTCAAAGCGTTCTGTTTCTTTGACTAAATCCGGATCGATAATCTTTTTGAGTTCATCAGGATTGAGTTTACCTTCAACGGTAAAAATATCCGGGAACAAATTTTTCAGGGTTTCGAGCCGCTCTTGATTCAAATCCGGGGTTTGCATAAGTTTTATATTAAGTTCAGACATTGATTTTATCCTTTACGAAGTCATATATTTTTTCTGCATATTCGATGGCGGTTTGTACGGTTTCATTTTCCGGCAAGACTTCAAATCCGGGATAGCGGAAAAAGGATGCGAACGGGCTCAAGAAATTGACTAGAATAATAAATTCATTAAACGCCCTGTTTATTTCACTGCATGCTGTAAGCAGGATTTTCAAATCATGGGTTTTTATTATTTCTATATTATTAGAGGCCAAATATGCTTTAAGCGATTTTTCCGCGCACTGCTGCGTGTGATAGATTGCAGTATCATTTAAATTTTTACTGCTTTCAAATAAAATTTTGGCCGACTCCAGGTCGTGTTCAGCTTTAAAAAGCCATTCTTCATGCGGCTTCATATAACTTATATCCTTGTTTTAATATTTTATTTTGCAGCGTTGACGGATGATTCGCCTTTGAATAAAATTCACTACTGGTAAAAACTAACAGATCGATTGGATACTTGATATCCCATAAAGAAAGCGTTCCTTTTTGCGGGCGCAAATAAGCGCTTTCATTACTTTCTTCAACAATAACCGCAATATCAATATCACTTACGGCGTCAGGCGTTCCCCAGGCATGTGAACCAAATATGTAAATAAGTGTTGGATGATATACGTCAACCAGTCTTTTTTTGATTTCTTCAAATACTTTTTCGTTAACTGTGTTAATTTCAAACATTGGTTAATTCCTCCGCTTTATTCTTGAAAGTTGAGTATTCTTTTATGGGAGCGCAATAATTAACCTTGGCTTCAATGCCCAAAGCCTCAAAGTGCTTAACTGCGCATTTAATTTTGTAGATTTCATTTTCAGTCAATGCTTTCCGGTCCGTGATATCATTCGTGCCTTTGGTTTCGATAACAAAGTAATATTCTGAGCTGCTGTCATCTCTTATTTTTCTTTTTTTCATAACCAGACCAAAATCAGGATTATACGGTCCAACTGGCGTTTTTATTTCATAGAAAGCTGGCAGTTTCAGGAAACATACGACCTCGGTGTCGTTATCAGCGTTCCGGGCAAAATTTTGCTCAATCTCGCTATCCCAAATAATATGGTCGTATATTCCTCTGTTCGGAGTCGGTTCGATTTTGTCAGTATTTTTCACAATCAATTTTTCGAATTTATTTATGTCAAATATTTCTCCAGTAATACGGTAATCAAGCGCCCGCAACATTTCATCCAGTTCAATATAGCGGATTTTTTGAACGGCTTCCTGCAAAAATCGAGGCGGATTTTTCAGTATTTCTTTTTTGTTTTTAAACCCTTGTACGATTTTAAAAACTGTAGGATAAGCCAGAGCGGTATTTTCGCTTAACTCTTCAATCAAGTCTATCGGCGAAAAAGCGGTACTGACAGTTTTGTTTTGCGTTCTGAAATCTTGAGTTTGTATGCCTTCTTCGGACATACTTTGAATTCTGCCAAGAGCAACCTGAACCTGGTGTTCTGAAATAGTTATTTCATTTATTGCTTTAATGGATTCAGCAATAACTCTTTCTTCATCGAATGATACAAGGTACTCGGTTTTTTGCGACAGTCGTCTCCAGAATTCACGAAAAGACGGATTGTTGAAATGGGCGTCATTTCTTGCCAAACGTTTTTCAGTAGTCTTTTGTCCTTTGTGTGTATTGCGCGTTTCCGCGCCGGCTTCACTGGTTCCATAAATTTCGGTTATTTCTGATTGATACTGCGCAACAAAAGTTTCGTAAGTTTCATTCGGAATAACGGTAAGAAGATTTATTTCGTCGCCTTCCTTTGTTTCCTGCTGATCATAAACCCTTTGCCCATACTGATTAACGCAAATGCGAAGCCCTCTTCCAATTTCCTGTCTTTTTTTAATTTCGCTGTAACTTTGATTAAGCGTAGCTATATTGAAAACATTTGGATTGTCCCAGCCAACCCCGAGGGCGGAATGGGAAAAGATAAACTCGACAGGATTATCCAGCGATAACAATTCTTCCTTGGATTTCAGGATAAGGTCATAAAGTTCTTTGTTATTGCGCATTGAACCTTCATTATCAGTAAAATCGCCTTTCCCGGTTTGCGCGAAATAATAGCCTTGCGACTGTTCGATCGTTGAATTGTCGGCTTCCCGTCCATAAAAATCTTTATGCGCTTTTTTGTATTGTTCAACAAATGCCTGTTTAATTATTCCATCTGGCTGAATGTAATTATCAACCTTGTCAATGAATGTTAACGACAGACATTTTATCCCGAAAAGCTTGAGTTTTTCTTTCTTTCTAAAATGGCTGTCGATAAGCCAATAAAGCTGTTCTCCGAATATTACGGAAAAATCTTTGGCTTGTTCGCCCTCATAAATGATTGCGCCATTCTTAAATTTCACAAAGCCATTGCCGCGAATCGGGCGGGCAATTTGTTCAATAATATAATCTTTGTAAGTAATATTCCCGGTTACTTCCCGCAAGTCGGCATTTTTATCAAGTCTCTTTGTGCTTTTAAATTTAAAGCCACCCGCGGTTTGATGCCAGGCTTTCAAGATGGCTTTAGGGTCGCCTTTTCCTATTTCTATTTTATCAAGTTCAATTTTCATTGACGCTTCATCGTTTTTTTCAGAAACGGTTAAAACCTCTATTTTTTTTACCAACCCCTGTTTATAACTATCATACGGAGTCAGGCGGTAAATAAGATTAGTTAAAACTTTATGCGTGGCTGAATATCTGATTTTGAAAAGCGGATTGAGCGCTTTCATCCTCTCAATTGAATTGTCCGTATCCATGCCTTCCTGCGGTTCATCCATTATTACAATCGGATTTGTACGGGAAATAGCCTCAATATACGCCATATTCGAGAATAAATCTTCACGTTGCGCCTGGTTCAAAATGCGGTCATCAGAATTAAATGACTGCAACGTCATTACCATGATTTGCGGATGCTGTTCTTCCACAAAATTAGTTACCCTCGAAAGCCGTTTACTGTCATATTCAAAATAACTGGGTTGGGTATTGTAAATATCTTCCAGTTGTTTTTCAAATGTTTTTAGCGTTGTGAGAACGCCTTCTTTAATAGCAACCGAAGGAACGAGAATTATGAATTTCGTAAATCCCCAATGTTTATAGAGTTCAAAAATGGTTTTGATATATACAAGGGTTTTGCCGGTGCCGGTTTCCATCTCAATGCAGATATCATTAGTCGGCTGAATATTTGCCGTTTCTTCTCTTATGCCATTTTCAAGCGCTGCATCTCGGAGGTTCTGAATAAATTTGTCCTTTGATAATGAAAGTATGTTTGAACGTATTCCGTCAACACAGGCATTGTCAAAAGTATTTTTTTCCTGTCCTTTGAAAACAGAAATTACAGCATTAATTGCCTGTTGCTGGTATTCTAACTGTTCAAGTTTAAATTCCATCAAAAATCCTTCTTTCACATTCTTAACGCACATATTCCTTAACTCGTCTTCCGCCTGCCAAATTTTCAGGGAACACCAATATACATCTTTTCCGATGTTTTACTAAAAACTGTATTATAAAACCGGCATCGGTCCAACGGCAGTATATTCAACAGTTTTAACCTTAATCCAATCCCCTGCCCGCAAATAATAAAGTTCATCGTTGTCTATGCCAAATCTGCCGGCGGCAAAATCCGCCACGGTTTCCGGCAGCACCAGCCAATCGCCAGCACATTTAAGCCGTTCCTGGTTGAACATTGCAACTTCTTCCAGCTTATCCCGATAACCGCCAGCCGGTTTTTTCTCCGGTCTGGAATTGTAAATTTCAGTCAGCTCACCCGCGTTGCTGCCGCACAAATCCAGTGGCAACGCAGAAGATATGCCAAGAATCGGCCCGGAATCCTTTTCCCCGCCTCTCCCGGTATATGGTTGAGCGATAATTACACTGCTCCGGATAGAGTTAAGTCCACGGACAATCGCGGTTTCAACCGGCAGCGCATGCAGTCCAACTAATAGTCGGCGACCATTTTCCTCTACGGTCAAATCTCCGGGATGAACATTAAGACACGGAAAATCGCCGGTAATATTTGACAAAAGCACAAATCCGGCCAGCACCCCGAAATCAATCTTATATGCCGCGAGTTTTTCCCGCAGCAGATTAGTCCACATTTCTCTGAGCTGCCGTCCACGCTCCGTCTTTAATGAAATGGTTTTCTCCCCGTGACTGCGATAAAACTCCCGGATACTGAAAGCGACCAGCGGCAAATCGAATCGTGCGGCAATTTCACCTGCACGGCTACTTTCCGGCGCATCAGTTACAATCACCGCAGGATACCACGTTTCGCAGCAATGCGTCAAGCGATACTCCAAAATGTTCTCCGCATTAGTGCCGCTTCCGCTCATAAAAATTGCGGCCGACATTTTTTTGCCGGACTCTACTGCCGGCAGCAAGTTTCTAATCACCATATTCTCCGTGATTTTTACTGTATAAGCGCCTTGAAAATTATTTAATCTGCAACTGTTTTCTGATTCTGCAAGTTAATTGCATAAAAAAATTAAACTCTTATTGATTTTATATTTGCGTACGGCAGAATATCGTTTATTGTATTCAGTCTGAATCTTAATGGGCTTTTTTATAAAATTAAAAATACGAGGATTACAAAAATGATCAGGTTAAAGTTTTCTGGTAAAATATTATTAACAGCTATCGCCACTTTTACACTTTCATCCGCATTCGCCGGTTCCTGGAATTGGACGGCGCCGTATAAAGGACCGGACAAAAATATTGAAACCCTGATTATTACTGGCAATTATAAGAAGCCATTGATGCTCGCCCAGATTATTCAGTCTCAAACCAAACAACCCTACATTCTCGTCCCCGCCAAAGATGACACTCACATTTTTTTCTGTCCGGTATCCAACAAAAAGCCGGCGCTGGAAATTAAAGAGGAAAATCTGGCCAAGTTCATCTCTTTTATAAATCCGCAACGGGTGGTTGTTTTCGGAGACACCTCATATGTTCCACGTAAATATATCGACATGGTTGACCGCAAGATTCCGTTAGTAATCATCAGCGGTGACGACTGGAATCAGGCGGCGGCGACCTCCGGCGACCTGCTCAACCTGACAAATCTGCCATCAGATTATTCACGACTCAATAAAAAATTAGAAAGTGGAAGACTTTACAAGCCGACTCCGAAACCCAAACAGGTTGAAGAAGTTGTTGCCAGTGAAACCGTGGAAGTAACAGAAACTGAAATTCCTGCTCAGACCACCAAACCGGCGGTTCCGGAAGCTTCAGATCCTGCGCTCGGAAAAGTTACCGCAGTTCCGGAAGTGCTTGTGCAGGAGCCGGAAATTGCCATCCAGAAGCCAGCCCCGGTACTTGTTAAAGATAAAAAATAACTGAATGGTCTAATGTTTAATTTCTTTCAAATTGCCAAGAATACGTTTAAAGAGTCAACCAGAGAGCCGATATTTTTTATCCTCCTGGTTACAGCGCTGGCGCTTATCGGACACTTCCCTTCAATGTCGCTGTTCGTGTTCTCTGAACAAATCAAACTGGTCGTGGACAGTTCAATGGCCACGACCATGGTCTTCGGCCTGTTCGCCGCCGTGCTCTGTGCCAGCCATACGGTTTCGAGAGAAATGCGTAACGGCACAGTGCTTCTGCTACTGTCTAAACCAGTTTTTCGCTGGACATTTGTCATGGCTAAAATTTTCGGCATCTTTACAGCAGTAATACTTTTTGTCTTTATCTGTAACGTTTCCTCAATTGTTTCCATATATATTGCCACAGACCAGTTTCGAATGGACATGGGCGTATATTATATCTTCTTCGCAATTATTGCTGTCAGTTCAATATTAGGAATGGCGGTGAACTTCCTCCGCGGCAAATCGTTCTCATCTACAGCAATCGCCTCTATAGCAATATTGATGCCGATATATTGTGTTTACTGCGTTATGGTTAAAGAACATCCAACAGTTGAACTCCTTGACCTTGTATACGCTCTTATCCTGCTATTCTGTTCTGTCTCAATAATGTCCACAATTACCGTAGTTTTTGCCACCCGGCTGGACATGGTGGCAAACCTGACCCTCTGCAGCGCAATATTTTTTCTCGGTCTTATTTCCAGTTATGCTTTTCAACGAGACACCGGCTCTGAGTTTTTCAATGTCCTCTTCGCATTCTTATATGCCATTCTGCCTAACTGGCAGTTCTTCTGGCTCGCAGACGCCCTCGCCAGCCGTAACAGCATTCCGCTGTCTTATGTGCTGTGGTCAGGCTTGTATGTCGTTCTTTACATGACATTATGCAGTATATGGGCAGTCGCAATTTTCCAGAACAAAGAAATCGCCAGCGATATACGCTAAACAATATTTCAGAACTCAGTAAAAGTGTTTAATTGAATGACCGTTTTTGCGTTCACATCAAGACAAGCCTGTCCAGGCATCAATCAATTTTACTGGATAGAGAAACTGATGCCGGAGGTGTCACACGTTTATAGCCCTACGAAAACAGAATGTTCGACTCCTGCGGGGTCGCAGATTTTTTGTCGGATTATTCTATAAACGTGTTATCCCGTCGGGATAAGAAAACTGACGGCTTCATTTGTCTACTATCGGGCAAAAAAAGATGGCGGAAGTAATTTCACAGAGACAGCACATCGCAGCAAACCCAAAAATCATTTAACTGCGTCAACATCTTCTGCATTAATCTCAACAGAAGCCGAGTGCCCGAGAATCTCAATATTCACCGTCAGCATGGTGCGATTTTTTCTTGTTTTAACAACGCCGCAAGTGCCTTGCAACGGCCCCGAAACTACTTCAACCTGAACGCCTTTAACTAATTCTGGCTTAATCTCAATTTCCTGCATTCCACACAGGCGTTCCATTGTCTGAATGGCTCTAAGCTCCAGTAACAGTTGCCCCTCGTTGTGTTCATTTACATTTACTTTGAACAGAACTGCGTGTGAAAGCACTAAATCACGATATAATTCCTCGTCAATGTGACAGAACACATATCCAGGAAACATGGGAACCGTAAACGTCGTCGTTCGTTTGCCGTATTTATGAGCTTTCTTAAGCAAAGGCAAATAACATTCTATTTTTTTTGACCGGCAGTATTCTTTAAGTTTTTTCTCCTGGCGCGGTTTGGTTCTGACTGGTGTCCATAAATAGCCGCTGCATTCAGCAAAAACAATCTCATTCTCATTCTCAACCTTATTTATCACTATTTCTTCCTCCGGGAATAAAATTCAAATCAAGACAGAATCCTTCACCAAAAGCAGAATTTATCTTTTTTATTAAATGTTTTTTTACGGGTCCGTTCAATTCACGCAGCCAGGCTGGATGTGATACTTCAAGATAGAAAACACCTTTAGAACTGCTGGATGGAGTAGCAACCTTGGCAATCTGCCGCCCCGCAATTTCATCCCATTTACCGGAAAGGTTAATCACGTCAAGCGTGTCTTGTGAAAGAACTTTTTTCAACAAATTATCCGCCGCCTCGCCGATTGACACACTTTCCGGACAATAAGCGGTAATTTCCGTGCCTGCCCATTCCGTGCCATACCAGTCTTTTAGCAACGAATATGTTTGATAAAAACTTTTACTCATCCGCCCCATTTTGTCCAAACCTCAGTCATCCGGGCAGAATTCACCCGTAAAAGTTATTTTAATTGATGGTCAAACCGCAGAACATTGCCGGCATCAGCACAGTATGGAACGCCAGTTTGAATGGCGCAATCCCTCCCAGCACAAGGTTTCTCAACCCTGGTTTAAGACCGCCGAACGGAATACCGACAGTAGCTTGCAAAACACCAATAGGAAGCCGAAAAATATCAATCATATCTTTACCCATATACATCAGGCCTTTCAGTCCATTCTTCAAGCCTTTAATGACATACGGCTTGGCTTTTTCTGCCAGACTGAGCGCCACGGGGGCAAGCAAAGCCATTGTAACCGGGTCCATGGCTTTCGCTTCCGGTGCCGGAAACAACATATACGCCATGCAAATCAGAATGCACAGTATAATAGTTTTTCTCATTGATTCACCCTATTTTAGAAGAGGCAATATATACCTTAAATTTTTAAAAACAATATATTATAAGCAAATTATCCGGCTAATCAAATATCCGTTAAATTCTTTTCTGGAATATTCTTGGCCTCCTGCCATAAATATTCCATTTGCTCTATCGATGCCGCCTCAAGTCCAATCCCCTGCTCTATCAATTTTCGTTCGAGATATTTAAACCGGTATTTAAATTTTCTGACCGTGTCTGATAACAAATCTTCCGCCGTCCGCCGTTTTCTAAATCTTGACAGATTTACTACGGAAAACAACAAATCTCCAATTTCTTCATCCACCTCAGTGTCGTTGCCGCCGGCAATCGCCGCTTTCAATTCCGCCAGTTCCTCTTCTATTTTAGCCATAATCTGCTGCTGGTCAGTCCAGTCAAAACCATAACGCGCAGCGCGTTTCTGAACCGTTCGTGCCGAAAGCAAAGCGGACAGATTGCGCGGAATACCATCCAGCACCGACTCGCGCCCCGGTTTATTTTCCGCTTTCTTAACTTTCTCCCAAATGCGTAACACTTCATCCGAAGACTTGACATTTTCCTCCGCAAACACATGCGGATGCCGCCGGATCATTTTAGCAATAATACTCGCCAGCACATCGCGAAAATGAAACTGACCGTTTTCAGCGGCGATAACCGCGTTAAAAACGACATTCATCAGAATATCGCCCAGCTCTTCGCAAATTGCCTCCGGGTCTTCATCATCAATCGCATCCATCAATTCAGCGCATTCTTCCGCCAGATATAACTTGAGCGTCTGGTGCGTCTGTTCTCGATCCCATGGGCATCCGTCCGGCGACCGCAGTCTCTCCATCACTTTTAACAGTACCTCTGCTGTCGGATCGAATTCTTCAAAATCGTTCATAATGCCTTCCTGTATATTTTAAGTATAAACTATCGTAATGCCATCGGCTCCGGGAATATTTAAATTTTCACCCCAGTCATAGCCTTTAATGCAAGTGCAACCGGCAACATAATCTCTTACCGCCTTTTTCAAAACTCCGCTTCCCTTTCCGTGAATAATCATGATGCTTTGCGACGACTCGGCAAAAAACAGTTCTTCCAGTCGAGGAATTACCTCAATGGTCGTGCAACCATGAAAATCAATTTGTATATCATAATGAAAATTCATTCACCTATCCTGAAATAATAAATTAGACAACTGCCATAACATTAAAACTTTCCGGCTAAAGTTCAAGCCACAGACGGTAAAAGCGGACAAATTTAATCAGCTTTGTCCATTCTAAAATTTTATTTTTTTTCAATTAGCGCCTTGCAAAAACATTTCCGTGAAGTATCTTTTGTTTCTCTTCAGTTCGAGTAAGAACGCGGGGGAGTAGCTCAATTGGTTAGAGCACCACCCTGTCACGGTGGATGTTGCGGGTTCGAGTCCCGTCTCTCTCGCCATTTTTCGTTCAACAGAAAAGTTGGATTAAGGATGGCAGTTTGCCGCGTTGCTTGATATGAGATTATACCGCTTTTATGCGGGGGAGTAGCTCAATTGGTTAGAGCACCACCCTGTCACGGTGGATGTTGCGGGTTCGAGTCCCGTCTCTCTCGCCACTCTTACCCATATTCAATGATGTAAAAGTCCGGCGTTTCCTCTTTTACTTAAACCGTTTGATTTTCTTCCGCATGGGTAATTGTGAATTTTGAATCATAAAAAAATAAGCTATTTAAATCAAGGACAGAAATGAATCCAGTTGCTTCCGGCTGGTTGTTGCCAATTTTAGCTTCAGCCATTGCCCTCGGTTTTTACGATTTGTGCAAAAAACACGCGGTGCGCGATAATTCAGTAATGCCGGTACTTTTCTTCGCGACAGTATCCGGAACCATTTTTTTCCTGTTCGCCGCAGTTATTTCCGGAAAAGTATCTGCCATTGCCAGTTGCGGAATATTCCACTGGTGGTTGATTATGTTCAAATCGCTACTCGTCAGTTCCAGTTGGATTTGCGCCTATTACGCCATGCGTGAACTTCCCATCTCCATCGCAACGCCAATCCGTGCCAGTTCGCCGCTATGGACGTTCATCGGCAGTCTGTTTCTCTACAACGAATTTCCCAGCTGGCTTCAAGGTCTGGGAATGGTGAGTATTTTTGCCGGGTACTATCTTTTTTCCGTCATGGGCAAACTGGAAGGAATCTCTTTTCGCCATCATCGCGGCATTCATCTGATTATTCTTGCCACGCTGTCCGGCTCAATTTCAGCCTTATACGACAAATATCTGCTCGGCGTAATCAGAATCCCTCACGACACTGTGCAGTTCTGGTTTTCAGTCGATCTGGTGCTGGTATTGTGGCTGGCCTGGTGGGTTCGCCGCAAGCTCTTCCGCGACGGACGCAAATTTGTCTGGCGCTGGTCAATTCCGTTAACAGGAATACTGCTAATCCTGGCCGACTGGCTTTATTTCTATGCCGTCAGCCTTCCAGAAACCAGAATCTCAATTCTGTCGCTGGTGCGCCGGTGCAGTTGTCTGGTAACCTTCGGCGTCGGCGTTTATTACTTCCGCGACTTGAATATCAGAGGAAAAGCGGTGGCAATGATTCTAATTTTAATCGGCTTAATCCTATTCACCATAAGCCGCTGATAAAACTTTTATTACGCTTTAGGAAATGTCACAAAACAACCTGTGTATTTCTCTACTCTTTCGGCTTTGCTTCCGGTATTCCAGAGTTCAGTGCTTGCGCAAACGCGCGAGTCCAATTGAACGCCATTTTTCTGCGATTCAATTGGCCGTCAGTTTTATTATCCCGGCAGGATAACACGTTTATAGAATAATCAGGCAAAAAATCTGCGACTCCGCAGAAATCGAACATTATATTTTCTTTTGGCTCATCGCAGCCTCATGTCTAAGTGTCGTTTCTTTCAGAATAATTAAAAATAGCAAATAAACTGGCAGGAAATAAGAAGACAAATGTCAGTGTTTAATAAGATTCTAACTCAATACTGATTATTTCTGACAATTTTTATAATTACATCTTAGATGTCAAGCATAAATAAAAACGTCATTCTGATTTGATAAACATGCAAAACAAATGTATCTTCTGAACTTTACTGGAAATATCTGAACTAATTTTAAAGTTACAATTTAATGAAAATACTTAATTTATATGTTACGCGCGGTTTTCTGCTAACGTTCTTCATGGCAATCGGCATTCTCACATTCGGGATGGTTGGCGCCAGGCTGGTCAAAATATTCGATTACATATCTCAAGGCGTTCCGGTAAGCAATTTTTTCCTTTTTACGCTATATATCATGCCGATTGTGCTCAGTTTTACTGTTCCTTGGGCAATTATGGTGGCGGTCATGCTGGTATTCGGGCGCCTTTCCGCCGATTCCGAAATTACCGCCATGCGCGCCTGCGGCATTTCCATTATGCAAATCATTTCTCCAATCATGATTATAGCATTTTTAATGATGCTGTTCTGTCTTTATCTGCAAGTTGAGGTCGGGCCGCCTTTTCTGGGAAAATCCCGTTCACTCATGGAAACCACCATGATTAATCAGCCGCTGGCAATTTTTGAACCAGGACGACCTATTTCTTATGAAAACAATATTATCTACATTGACGACAAAGTCGGCGAGGATGAAATTCGTGATGTTCAAATATTCGCCATGGACGGCAAGGATTCCGTCGCCCAGGACATCACCGCGGCCAAAGGAAAAATGGTTGTTGACAAAGAAAAGAAATTGCTCAAAGTCGTGCTTTTCGACTGCATGATTATTGACAAGAAATCCAAACCGGAAACCCGAGTGTTCAACAAACGGGTGGAATTCACCATAAATTACGGCAAAGAGCTCAACCGGTTGCGCATCGGACAAAGATCCAAATTTATGACAATGAAAGAATTATTCGGACGGATTAAAATCGAGAAAAAATTAAACCGGAACACTTGCGATTTGGAAGTTGAACTCAATCAACGCATCGCCTTTGCGTTATCTCCGATTGCGTTCCTGCT
>JBAYVM010000038.1:0-11697 GCA_041674645.1 Victivallaceae bacterium
CGGCGCAGAAGAACTGTTCAATGGAACAAACAGTCTGAAAACGATTGCCGTCACGGCTTGCGGCAAGAATTTCATTTCTGACTATCCTGAGTTATTCCGCATCGCGTTATGGCAAAACGGCGATTACAACAACAAATTTGAGATTGCCGGAAAGTGGCCTGATTTGGATAAAAACGGCGAAGCGTCATATCCCCAGGCAAAGGTAAAAGTCAGCATCAATAAAGTTAATTCTGAAGAAATATCCTGGAACATCAAAGTCACTCCGGCAGCGGGTTATGGCGTTTATTCGGTAAAGTATCCCACGCTGGCAGCGCCAACTGTCACTGCGCCGGATGAGAAACTACTCTGGCCTTATCAGTCGGGAATTGCTTTAGACTGTCCGTCGAAAATGCCGGACAAACAGGCGGGGAACCGGCCGCGCTTCAAAAATGCCATCTGGTTTGGGACTTACGGTGACAAGTTCCAGTCAATGCAGATGATTATTTACGCCATCGGACAGAACGGCTTCATGCTGTGGACGCAGGATCCGGAAGGTTACATCAAAGACTTTTCCGTATCTAAGAGCGATGTATCTGGAGCCTGCAGCGGCAAAGCAATGCTTTTTGCAGTATATCACTTTCCGTCAAATACCGGAATGCCTGGAGTTGCTTGGAATGGACAATATCCCATAATAACGACAAGTTTCTCCGGTGGCTGGTATCAGGCGGCAAAACGTTACCGTGAATGGGCAGTAAAACAATGGTGGTGCAAAGATAATACGATTGCACAACGGCTGAAAGACGAACGTTTGGCTCCATGGTTTGCCAAAAATTCGCTCTGGTTGACCGCGATTGACTATAAAAGCAGTGGAAAACTGATAGAAAAATTTGCCGCAGAATTCCCGGATACAGAAATCGGGGTCTTCCTGACTCAATGGCAACATTGGGGATTTGATGAAAATGTTCCAGAATACTTTCCGCCAAAAGACGCAAGCGGGTACAAAAAATTAATCGCAATGCAAGCTAATCGTCTGCACATGTTTCCTTATATGAACGTCAATTTAATTGACACGGAATATTCGAAGGCAGTTGCAGAATTTGCACCTGCGTATTCTCTGCCGTTGCCAAACAACGCGATGGCGCCGGACAACGGCAAATCCGCAGAATCGTATATTGAACAGTGGGGAAAAATTGAGGAAAGAGGCGTTACTAGAAAGCGTTGTTTACAACCAATGTGTCGCACTACAACAAAGTGGCATGACGCCTGGCTGGAACTAGCCAATCGTAATTTGCAACATTACGGAACTGACGGTCAGTACGTTGATCAACTGGTGGCGGCGGTTTATCCGTGCTGGAGCAAAAATCACGGTCATCTGCCAGGTTTCGGACCCTACTGGTTGCGCGATTCCAGAAAAATTCTGGAAGACATCAGGAAAGCCAATCCCGGAAAAATTCTTTACAGTGAAAACATCAATGAAATTTATATCGGCGCAATTGAAGATGTTTATGCCGCCTACCCTGAATATTTCAGATATAATATTGTTCCACTGTTCCAGACGGTCTATCATGATTACGTTTCCATGCATGAATGCTACATTATGCCGGAAACTTTAAAAAATCCGGGTGATTTTGCTCAAGTACTCTCCAATTCAGTGCATATTGGCTTCAAACCGGGATCATTTTTCACTACCAGAACAATTGCCGCGCTCCTGAAGCCGGAAAACAAACAGTCAATGGACTTTTTGAAAGCCGTTGAAAACACGTTGCGTAAAACTATTATGATTTCGCTTTACGGCGAACGTCTGGCTAATCCAATCATCAAAGATTCGCCGGAACATCAAATAAACTACTGGAAAAGCGGCAAGCCGACTGCTGTACAATGTCCGGCAGTTACCGGGTCCTGCTGGCGGTCAGGCACAAAACCGCAACAAACCATGTTATTCCTGACCAACAGCGGCAACCGCGAGACAACTGTGGAAATTTTCACCAATGATATAAAAGACGGAACTAAAATTAAAAACTTAAAAGGAGACACTATTATTTTCAAACAAGGAATGAAGCTCTCTCTGAAACCATTGTCAGTCGTCACATTAATAACTGAAAACAACAACAGTCAAACAAATTAACAACCCATAAAACGGAGATCGCAATCATGAAAAAAGAACCAGCAAAAAAAGTCACAACTCGTTGCGCTACAAGCACTTTCACCCTTATTGAACTCCTCGTTGTTATCGCGATAATAGCGATATTAGCGGCCATGTTACTCCCAGCATTGAACAAAGCCAGAGACCGTGCGCATGCCATTAACTGTTCTTCTAATTTGAAACAAATCGGCACCGCAATGTTGATGTACAGCGGCGACAACGGCGACCGGCTTGTTTACGCAGGCCAGACAACTGATCAAAATTACTGGGGCTGGACTTTATGGAACGGTAAATACCTAACAACAAAAGTTGTTTACTGTCCAAGCGCTCCCAAAACAATAAAATACAACGACTATTCCACAGGCACTAAAACTGTCATTCCAGTTCCAACAGACAAAGGCCGGTGGTACTACTTGACTTATGGGTACAACCATAATTATATCGGGCGAAACCTTGATGGAGCAGTTGCGGACAGAGACAAAACATATAAGCTAAATCAGGTAAAACGTCCGTCAGAAACATTAAGTGTTGCAGACAGCATGCACCGTACCAGCACCGGGGCCCGTTGCCTGATACAGCCGGAATCAACTAGTGACTTTATGATGGACTATACTCGCCACCTCGGGGCTGTAAATGTCGTCTGGGTTGATGGGCATGTAAGCGCTGAAAATAACGCCAGAAAAAAATTTGAAGGCCCAGTTACCTACTGGGACCGAAAATAACGATTATTGTAATTTTGTTATAGTGTCTGAGAAATAATCCTGATTTGCGCTAAAATTAGTGCTCACAAATTGAAAATCTAAGGAATCATAAAATGCTCCAGAAAGTTTTGTCTGCTTTAACCATTTTATTTACTGCTGTTGCCTTGTCTGCAATAAGTTTCAACGACACAGGTTGGATTGATTACGGCAAGACCGAGCGAACGAAGCAGTTTACTAAACGGGAAATCGGCGTAAATTCTCCTGATATGGGCAGAACAGGCATAATTTACATCCATAAAAAAGGCGAATCAACTCGTGGCTCGGGCTATCCGTATTTGCCGTTCGGGATTGCCACTTTCCAGAGGAACTGGCGAATGAGCGGATTATTTGATTTCAGACTTAATGGTGAAAATCAGTATATTTACAAACATCTGTCCGCCGTTCCGACATTTGAATATATTGACAAAACATTTGAAGCAATAACCGTGAAAATAACGTTTCCTTGCGGTAGTGCTGGCAACATATTACTGTTTGTGCATGTATCGAAGGACAACAACTATTTCGACTTTACTTTTGACCTGAGCGAATTCAATCAACCGGTTAATGATTTGACCATAGTTTTTAATTGCGCCCCCGGTCATGCGGGATCAGTCAAGAAAGATGGCAAACAGATAAAAGTACCATTCAACCGTATTTTTCATACTGCAACTAGAACGATAAACCACCAAGCTAACATTGTTGCAAGCTTAAATAAAGACGAAAACTGGGTGTTGCTTTATGATCAAGAGCCGGCGTATGGCAGTTGCGCCATCATGTTTGACCCGCAAACAATTGACCGCTGCACTTTGAACGGCAAAGATTCAATTGCGTTGTCAGCATCCGTCAAAAAAGACAAAAAAAAGATACGGTTTCTGCTTTGGGAATTTAATGATGGCATCTATAACAACGAATCAGCGTATGCGGCTATCGCGGACAATTCTTCGCAACTTCTGCAATATTTACGCGAAGAACCAAAATTAACCGGGGCAAGCGCGGCGCATTCTTCATACAAAGCAGAACAGGTTAAGACTCCCCCCGCAATGAATGCCAAAATGGATGACTCAACATGGCGAGCCGCAGAATGGAGTACGCCATTTTATGATTTAAAATCAGCCCAAACAGCCAATAAAAAAACGCAATTCAAAGCGGTTTATGACGCAAAAAATTTGTACTTATTGATTCGTTGTGAAGAAAAATATCCGGCTAAAATTGTTGCCAACGAAACAGTTCATGACAAGAATGCTATTTTCCGGGATGACAGCCTGGAAATATTCTTAAGCCCGCAAAACACGTCGGCAAATTATTTGCATCTTTGTTTCAATACACTCGGTACAAAATGGGATGCGATTGAGTTTCGCGGCGGAAAAAACGATAAATCCTGGAATCCGGAATGGGATGTTGTCGTTGACCGCGACGCTTCCGGCTGGACGGCAGAAGTAAAAATTCCTTTCATGTCCATGCTTTTGAATTCAGACGTAAATGATAAATGGATGTTGAATGTTGCCCGCAACAAACAGGCTGGCAAAGGCGAGCCCGGACATCAAGCGGCGCAAACTTGGAGCAAAATAAGCAGTGGGAAATTTAATGATCCAGACAGCTTTAATGAATTGACTGGCATTAATGAAGATTTGCATTATGCTATGCAACAGAAGAAGTTCGACGAATATGGGATGACAGTTCAAAAACGCGGAGACATTGCAGCCAATACCGGCATTGAAATTGTCGCGCCAGGCAGTGAGAAAGCATTCCTTTATTACCCAAATAAAGAAATTTATTTGCCATCCGATCAAACTGTATTGCGTACGCTGTTTAATGTAAAAAACGCAAATAATGAAATTCGCAATCAATTGCGGACAATATCCGCGAAAAACGCGCAAAAAAAATTGGACAATGTTGCATTTCATTTTCTACTACCGGAAGGCGTTACTGTCGCAACAGATGAGATAACCGCCAGAATTACCGCGTTGAAGGTTACAAAACTTAACGACCGGCATATTATTCTTGAGCCGCAATGGCCGGAAAGTTATGGTGCGTTATGGCCTTCAATCAACCTGGAAACTATCCCGGTTTTTCTAAAGCATAATCTAAAAACTGGACAGCGTGTTCCAATAGATTCGTGGATTGAATTTAAATCGCCGGCGGAAAAAACTGCCGTTGTCCGTTCTTACATCAATATCGTTAACTTCCCATGGATTAAGCAGATGCCAAAACATTTTTCCTTGAATCAAATGTGGACATTCTACACTGATGTGGCTACTTATCCGGATTATACCAAAACGATGAAAAAATCAGGTTTTACCGGCATTCCGTTTTTTGCCGGCGATTTGCTGTATGACGGGGGCCAAAACCAAAAAAGTTACAGCAAAAACCTGGTTGATGCTAAACGGGTGAAACTAATTTCAATTGCCGACGAAGCCCGACATCTTGGACTTGGCATTTACCTGAATGACACTACTTTCAATAAAGTCGGATTTAATAGTGAAACCCAATGGGGCGGAATTAAATGGTCTGGAGTTCCACTTGGCAACCCGATGTATCGTGGCCCGATTTATCAAGATGACATTGCCGACCTGACAACTGCTTATAAACTGCTGGGCGGCGCTGACCGCATAACCATGGATATTGAATGTTACAAACGCGTTGCTGAATTGCATTTTGGATTTTTCGATAAAGGCGGACAGGACGCGGAAAAAGTCAGACAACTGGCAAAAGATAAGGGAACCACGGAGGAAGACATCTTCACTGACAGCGGAACTGAGATGATGAAAGACATTCAAGCTGCAATCCGCAAGGTCAATGAATCTGCCGGAATAAAGCAAACGCCTGCGCTCGTAATCTGGAACCTGTCCGCTGATGAGGCGAACCCGATGGAAGGATTGTTTGACTACAGAAAGTTGTATCCGCAATTTAATCAATACCTCAATCCGCATGTCTACTTTGAAAGCGATTCACGAAAAATTGGCAACCGCATTAAATTTCATCGCCGGGCAATTGACAGTAATAATATCATTGCCTGCATGACGACACAATGGCAGAGAGATGATTTATCCTTCGCTGAACTGCGCGACCAGATTCTTGAATGTTTCTATAACGGCGCTGGCGGCATTGATTACTGGCCGCTGCTGTTTGATCAGAACGACACTTACGGTCAGTTGCTCGCTTTACGTGAAATCCTGCCGTTTGAAACAATAATCTGGAACGGCAAATTCACCTGCCAGACGGGAGATGCCGCTCCAACTCAAATCGTCGGTTTTGTTTATAAAAATGAAGCGGTTTTGCTGGTTTCTAATTACCAGAGAAGTAACAGTGAACCAATCAAAATAATAAATCCTTTGAAGCAAAAAACTAAAGTTTATAACGTTTCAGACGACAAATTAATAGGCGAAGTTGCCGCGGACGAAGATGTCGACATAAAACTTGGCGAACGCAGAACCGCCGTCATCTACTTCGGCAACAACTTCAAATAACGCATTGACTAAAACTCCCCGCCCCGAAAAGGCGGGGATTTTTTTATTCAACCTGAATTCTGCTTGCAGTTGTTCCGTACCAATGCGGTAATGACACCATCAAGAAAACCCCTCCATAAAAAATAATTTAAGGAATATTTTCACAGTAGGTATTGACAAAACAAATAAAATCAGATATAATCTATAAAATAACATAGCAAACGTTTTCTAACAAAGGTTATCCTAAAGAAAATGAAAAGAGCGTCGTTAAAAACCATAGCGCTGGAAGTTGGAGTTGCGACTTCGACCGTGTCGCGGGTTCTCAACAATGATGCAACGTGCTATGTTAGTTCCGCCAAACGCGATGCTATTCTGGAATCGATTAAGCGACACAAATATACTCCCAACATAAATGCCAGAAATCTTCTGCAGGGAAAAACTTCCAATATAGCGTTTGTAACCAGAAAATTTGACCATCTTCAGAAATTCGGACCATTCTGGCTGGCGACGCTTGACGGCATACAGGAGGAATTACAAAATTTCGGTTATTCAGGTTCACTGGCGACAATCAGTTCTGCCGAAGATATTGAGCGACTTGCCAGCAAAATGAGTCTCTATGATGGAATTATTTTCGGACGCGGCGTTGTCACTAACGACGGATTCAATATTTTGAACGAAGGCGGCAAACCGGCGGTTTTTCTGGATGAACCTGATATCGGACAGGATTTTCCTTGCGTGCGAGTCAACAAAGAAGTTGGAATTATTGAACTGGCCGTCCATCTCCAGACTCTTGGTTGTAAGCGCGTGGCGATTTATGGGGTGGCAGATTACGCCAGTGTCATCATGGAAATTTTCAACCAACATGGATTAATTCTCCAGCCGCATGATTTATATGGATTCACTAAGCAAAATGTTTATAACTTAATGCTTGAGGCCTACGAAAATTCAGATGTTATTTTAGAAAAATTATCTTCATACGACGCGATATGTTGCACCAATGATTTTGTGGCGCATGGATTGTGTCACCGCCTTAAAAAACAGGGAATAAAGGTCGGCAAAGATATAGCAGTTACCGGATTTGATAATATTGACGAACTGCTCGATGTGCCGCTGGAACAACGATTTCTTACAACCGTTGACAACCCGAGAAAAATCATGGGCAGGGAATGCGCCAGACTGCTGATTGATAAAATCAATGGTTCTAGCAATGTAATTCTCAAGGAAATCGATTCAACGCTAGTCGTCAGAGATTCAACTGCAAATTTTAAATAAAACAGCTAACCAGGAATAATTTTAAACAAAAGGAAACAAGGAAATGAGAACAGCAAACACAATAAATGGAGACAGAAAAATGAAAGCAAAAAAACACCAGTTCACCCTCATCGAGCTCCTCGTCGTGATCGCGATAATAGCGATTTTAGCGGCCATGTTACTCCCGGCTTTGAGCAAGGCGAGAGAAAAAGCGAAAGAAATAAAATGTGTTGGAAATTTAAAACAGGCAGGCATGGATTTCTTGTCTTACACTGACATGTACGGTTCATATCTGCCGATTCGCTATGATTCTGGTCAAGCTCGTACTTGGGACGCAATAATGTTCACCGCGGGAATTATTCCTGATGGCGACAAAACCGTGGGCGGTTATCAACCTGGCAAGAATTACATCTATGCCTGTCCTTCAATGCCAGATAAGAACAACAACTGGCTTGGCTATGGCATGAATAACCCGTCTTTTAATTTAGCCTACCGCAAAACCAGTCAACTTAAACACCCAGGAGAAAGAATGTTACTGTCAGATTCCATTGAAGGCGGCAATGCATATCAGGTAATTTATCTTGGCTCAGGGAAAACTTACCTCATCAACAAGCGACATAGCAATAAATTCAACAGTCTCTATGTCGCCGGACATGTAAAAACATTAAGTCATGCTTTTACTTCAACCGACAAAGGTGTCGCTTATTCCGAGGCTTATTATTTCTGGGGCGGCACCACTTTTTAGGCTTTTATCTGGGATCAAGCGTCATGTTCCAACTGTAAACCAATGCTCACATTGGTTTGCTAATATCAATTATGTTTTAATTCAGGAAGAACCATCAACAATGAAAATGCTATCATTAATAAGTTTAGTCTTCGGAATTGCACTTTCGTCTATCGCAAATGAACGTCAAAATGGAGCGCCGGTTTCATTCTCTCCAACCAAAGGAGTTTCGCGGTTACAAGTTGAATCTGGTAAAAATCTGGCAAAGAACGGCAATTTTACGAACGGCCTTAAAGGTTGGAATGCCATTTTCGGAGAAAAGGCCAAGGCGGATAAAGAAAATTTTATAACGACGGGAAAAATTGACGGTCAGCCAAGTTCTACTTATGCTGAAATCAATATTAAAAGCCAGGGCTATGCCGCGCTTTTGCAAAGCATTAAATTGCAAGAGAAAAGCTTATATAAAATGTCCTTCCGCTATAAAGTTGAAGAAATATATAATCATGACAAAGGCAGATTTGGCGTGGAGATAAAAGTTTATGACCACGAAAATGACATTATACAATTAGATTATCCGTGCACAACCAGACAGCCATCCGAGTGGAAAGAAGCCACAACGTTTTTGTATGTTCCAGTAAACACCCACAGCTTAACCTTTAAACCATACTGCCGTGAATCAAGAACATTAATCAGCGATGTAGTCGTGGAGAAAATTAACATTGACACCGCGCATTCTCGCGATGAACTTAATCAAGCGTTGAACAAGTACGGCAAACCGTTTATTTCAGTCAATACAAATGAAGATGTCACCGATGCCGCCCAAAGCCATGGATTCTGTCTCTTTTCCACTTCTACTGACGAACTCGTCGTTCAATCGGCAGATTTAAAAGGTAAAAAAGTTATTTCTTCACTGCGCGGCTTTGGCAGTCCGGGAGAGAAAATCAGTCTTAATCTGCATGTTTTAGCCGATAAAAACCTGACCATCTCGAAAATTGATTCATCTAAACTGGAGAATGGCGCTAATATAATCCCGGCTGATAATCTTATTTTCAAACGAGTTGCGTTCATTAAAAAACATAAAATGTATGTCTGGCCGGACAAACAGCAGCTTATGCCCATTCCATTGGAGGACTGGTCGCCGATTATTCTGAACAAGTCTTTGGGTTCAATCTGGATAGACGTAAAAATACCGGAAAAAACCGTTGCCGGAATCTATAAAGGCGCAATCACCCTGCAAACCAGCGCCGGAAATATTAATCTTCCGGTGGGAATAAAAGTTTTCGCGGTAAAATTGCCGGAATCCAGTTCAAAAATTGTTGGCACCTGGTATTCGGTGCGCGCTAAGGGAAACGATTGGCAACAACAACATAAAGACATGAAATATGCTGATTATGTCAACGCATTTAAAGACATGAAAAGTCACGGCAACGAGTCAGTGGTTATTGACCCGACTATTAAATTTAAGTTTAACGGAAATAAGTTGGCGATTGATTTCAGTCACGCCGAAATGATTTTAAAAGCTATCAGCGAAGCCAGGCTGAATGGACCGATTATTTTTCGGACACAACTGATGGAACTGGCCAAAGCTGCTGGCAGTAAAGACATAACCCACGCTGACAGTGGAAGCAGTTTGATTAATAATGCAAAATACCAGCAGGGAGTAAAGGAGTACGTCAATCTGATATATAAATATTTCCCGCGTGAGAAAAATGTTCAGGTCTATTTTGTCGATATGGACGAGATTTCCAAGTACGGAAAGAATGTGTCCACAACCTGGAAAAATATATTTGCGCCATTGAAGCAGCAATTCCCTGAACAGAAAATTTTCTTGAGTGTTCCGGCTGGCAATCCGGAGATGAATGGCATCATTGACGAGCAGCTTAATGTTAAATGCTTCGGCGGACAGGGCGTAGATGTTTTGATGTGCTCTCCTGATTACAACTTCGATAAGTTTGTAAAAGACGAAAACGATAACGGTCAGGATGAACTTTGGGTTTATTACAATCGCGGAATCATATTCCAGACGTTGCCAAAATTTCAGCGGCTGATGAATGGAATATGGTTATGGCATACTCCGTTCAAAGGGAATCTGCCCTGGGCTTATCAGGATATGATAGGTAATCCTTATGACTATATTGAACGTGCCAAGCCAAAAGAAAGAGACATAAACTATACATATCCGAGCATTGGCAAACCGCCGATCAGCACTTACTCGTGGGAAGCAATGGCGAATGGCATCAACGACGTGAAATATTTGGATGTCTTAAACAGTATCGCACACTCTTCGTCACCCGAGGCGGCAAAAGCTAAAGAGTTGCTTGGCGCACTGGCAAATTATGTTCGCGACTGCCGCGTCACGCTGGTGTTGCTGGATAACGAAACATCCCCGGAAATGATTGACCGGCTGGAGTGGGCAATGGCCTGCATTGCCGAAGCTGGACAGAAAAAGTAATCCTTAGCTAACATCCCGTGACCTCCAATCACGGGATGTATCATTTATCAACAAAATGAAAAAGAAATACCAATGAAAACACCGAAAGAACCTATTTGGGAAGAAACCTATATTCCTGAGAATTTCGTTGGCAAACCAGATGGTTATCCTGAAGAAATAACTGCGACTGAAATCGACAGAAGATTCAGGCAGTTGCTCGGAGAGTTTGAAACTCCCTCCGTGCCGCTGAATATTCAGGTGACCGAAGAAACTGAATTGCCCGGCGGAATCATCAGGCAGCGAATTGAATATTGCACTGAGCCAGGAGAAATTATTCCGGCCCTGCATTTATTTCAGAAAGATTTGCCTGCCAATGCGCCTGGCTTGCTGTCTATTCACGGACACGGCGGAGATAATATTTTCCCGGTTGGAAAAAGTTTTCACTCCCATCCTGAACCGGACAATCCGATGCAATACAGCTACATTGCGGCATTAGCCGGATTCAGAGTTTTGGCGCCGGATGCGCTTTGTTTTGGCGAACGGCAAGCGAAATTCGGATATGCCAGAAACTTTTTTGACGAAATCGCCGCCCACGCTGAACTGACTGGACGCGGCAAAAGCCTGGCCTGGAAATCAGTTTGGGACAACTCCCGCGCAATTGAAGCGCTGGAAGCGTTGGGGTGCAACTCAATCGGCGCGATTGGCTTATCCGGCGGCAGCACACAAGCTTATATCCTGGCATCAGTTAATCGAAAAGTTAAAGCTTCGGCATGTTTTTTCAGTTTCGCGACGCTAAGACATCAATTTTACCAGTATCGCTGTTGCCATTGCCTTTATCATTACATTCCAGGAATTGTAACTGCTGGCATTGACTGGGATCAGGTGGTTTCACTAATTCCGCCAAGAAAGATATTTCTAGGCTGGGGCGCAAAAGATGCAGGGACACCGGAACCGATGTATAAAGCTTTCTGTGATGCCATCAG
>JBAYVM010000039.1:0-11563 GCA_041674645.1 Victivallaceae bacterium
CGCAGTAAACCCGAGAACAATTAGTGTTAATTTTACGCTGTAGAGCAGCATGAACGGAATAAATATCACCAGCGAGAACAGTTCGAGAATTGTAAAGAATAGATTTCCGGCGAGGAAGCCGCGGATTTTTTCTGTCTGCTGCATGTGTTTGATAAGTACTCCGGCAGACATTTTTTCGAAGAAATTAACTGGCAGGCCCATCAGGTGATCAAACGTTTTGGTGGCGGTGCGAATGTCGATTTTATTGGTGGCGAACAGTAGCAGATAGCCACGGAGATATTCGATGAGCGAATTAAAACATAGCGCGATAATAATGCCGACACCGAGGACGTTTAGCGTATTATAACTTTCATGTACCAAAACTTTATCCACGACAATCTGGAAAAACAACGGAGTTATCAGGGAAATGGCACTGATAATCAGCACGGCGATGGCGATTTGTCCAAACACCGCTTTCAGTTTAATGAATTCCGGAATGAACCAGCGCAAGCCGAAAGGCTGCTTTTCATCCATCAGCGAATAAATGCGTTTTAACAGAAACACTTTTCCCGTGCAACTGTTTTCATATCCCTCGCGGCTCCAGAAAAGAAAATTTTCGCCCGGTTTTTTTTCCACTGACGGGTCAATGACCACAAGCTGTTCGGCATTTTCTGATTTTCTAAAACCGCATAAAATTATATATTTGCCGTCATGTTTTTCGGCAATCGCCGGAAAGGCTTCGCCAAGATTTGCCAGTTTTTCCCAGCCTAGAACGGTTTTTTTGACTTTCATGTTGTAATCATGAATAATTCGGATAAGCAGTTTTTCGGTGATTTCATCATTCTCCACCGCGTATTCGTGCAGCAGGCGGCGAACGTCAATGTCGATGGCATGGTGTCTGCCGACCGCGGTGATACAGAATAAGCCTGAATTTTTGCTTTCTTTGGCGGCAATCAGGTTTTTAAACTTAATGGTAATTCCGCCGTAGTTTTCCGCAAGTTTGTCCGCGGGAACCATGAGTATTTTGTTGCCACCAGCGAGCGGATCAAAAAGCGCGGTCTGTTCTTTGCCTTGATTCAGTTCTGCGCTATTGATAACGCAAACCCAGTTGCCGTTTTTCAATTTGACAATCAGCGGGCCGGAATAGTCTTTATATGCCGTCTGCCAGTCCGGCTGTTCGCTTGCTCCTGATTCCAGTCCTAGTTTTTTCGCCAGACGGATAAATATTGCGTGTTCCGGCGCATCAGCTTCCTGCTTTAAATTTTCTCCGGTCAGCAAGGCGTCGAAATTAATATCCCGGCAGAAATTGGACGCAATACCGCGCAGGCATTCAATTCCGGTAGTCGCTGATTGAGTTAATTGTTGCATCTTGTGTCTTTTTTGCTTTTAACTTTTCTTTTTTAACTTTCCACTTGCCAACTTGTTCCGGATGCAAATATTCGGAAAACTGCCTCGCAGAGCGAGGCCACTACACCACTTTCCATTTGCCCGCTTCTCTGTTTTCGTGTTCTTTCATGGTTAAACAATTTAAGAGGTTTCGACGGAGCGAAACCCTCCAAGGTGGGTAAGCCATCCAGTCCTGACACTTCGCACTTATCACTTCGCACTTATCACTTCCCACTTAACCCTTAACCCTTAACCCTTAACCCTTAACCCTTAACCCTTAACCCTTTTAAAAGTTTGGCGATGATTTTTTCTCTGCTTCAGCGACTTGCGGTTTGTTTTCGTTTGCGTTGCGCTGAATTGCTCCGGCATCAACCAGTTGCGTTACCAACTTTTCCATCGCGGAATATGCCCTTAAAAATCCTTGCGGCGTCATGATTAATTCTTCTGTCAGCTCGCGTTCAGGACGTTGATTTTTATCTTTCTGAGTTCCTGGAATAAAGTTGAATAGTTCCATGTGAACCATACCCTCAATGAAGCTGATAGACTCCAGGCCGTCCGCAAAAATTCGTGACTTCGACATTATAAATCCTCCATGATTATTTTTCATAACAGTCTTTTATTATCCGATTGAATACGTTTTTTTCAAGCCCGGCTATAAGTAAAATCAGTAAAATAACCATATTTTTGACAGAAAATTGAATTGGGTATTCCTTCTGCGGATTCCGGCAATATAGTATGAAGACTTTTGCAAAAGGCTATTTGGGCGTGAAATGTTAGAATAACCAACGGAGTTTAGTGTAAATGATTGATAAAAAAGAGTTACGCAAAGAAATAGCACATTTTATGCGCAGACTTTATAAGCAGCAGTTGACGACAGCTTCCGGCGGTAATATCTCTGCGATATGCGGAAAAAATATGTTGATTACTCCTTCCGCCACGGATAAAGGCAGAATGAAAGGCGGTGAAATTGGGGTAATGGATATGCAGGGCAATATCGTTGGCAAAAAATTCCGTCCGTCAATTGAGTCAATGATGCATCTTGAAATTTATCGCCGCCGCCAGGATGTTAAGGCCATCGTTCACGCTCATCCGGTAGTTGCCAGCGCGTTTTCCGCTTCAACTAGAAAAATATCAACTGCCTATCTGGCAGAAGCTTATGTTGTGCTGGGTGAGATAGCTTATGCGGATTACGGTTGTCAGGGAACAGCTGAACTGGCGAAACTGGTTGGCGATGCCGCGGAAAAAAGTAATTGCATAGTAATGAAAAATCACGGGATAATCGCGTTGGGCAGGAATTTGCTTGAGGCATTCGACCGGCTTGAAGTGTTGGAAAATGCCGCAAAAACCACCTTGATTTGCGAAGGGGCGTTTAACGCTGATGCCTCTGAGTTGACGCCAGAAGCGCAACTTGAACTTAATCGGAGCTTTAGAAACAAGTGAAATTATTGATTTTGTTCACTGACAGGCTATATTTATAACAATTTCATCAATTATAAAGAGTTTGGAGTGCAATATGCGTTGTGATTTATGCAACAAAAATGAAGCGACAATACATATCCAGGAAATAATCAACGGCGAGAAAAAAAACTTACATCTCTGCGGGCAGTGCGCTGCGAAAAAAGCGCAGAATGTTCAAGGAATTGACCTCGGCGGATTTAATCTGGCGGAAATGTTATATAATCTTTCTGAAAAATTTAATATCCCCGGGTTGCAGTTGCCGGGGCAGGTTGAACGTCAGGAGCAGGAACATTCGCAGGAACAGCCGGATATTTCATGTCCGGTTTGCGGGTGGAGTGTTGTTGGCTTGCGAAGAACCGGGCGTCTTGGCTGCCCGGAGTGTTACAATACATTTAAAAGTATTATAGATGGCGCTTTGGAAAATATGCATCGCGGCAAGTTGCACGTTGGCAAAAAGCCTGGCGCTGATAAATCCGACGAGTCGCCGCGCATGATGTTGGAAATGATGAATCTTCAAAAGGAATTGGAAGAACTGGTCAAAAGAGAGGAATACGAAAAGGCGGCTGAAGTCAGAGATAAAATCAGTGACTTGAAGAAAAAAATCACCAACTAATTTTTCGGGAATTAATTATGAATAATAGTAAAATTGATGCTTTGCTTAAACATAAAGTCAGCTGGCTTGAGGATGGCGGTCCGGATGAAGATATTGCCATCAGTTCCAGAATCAGGTTGGCGAGAAATATTTCAGGCGTATCGTTTCCTATCGCCGCAAGTCCGGAACAACTGTCTATGGCACAGACGGCGGCTGAAATGGCTATTGAAAAATCCCAATGCTTAGATTCGTCGGCGATTTGTTTCAGAATGGATGAATTGTCTGAAATAAATAAACAACTGTTGCTTGAGCGTCGACTGGTCAGCCGTGAATTTATAACAAAAGACAAAAACGCGTCGTTATGTGTTCGTGATGACGAGGCTTGCGCGATTATGATTAATGAAGAAGATCATTTGCGAATTCAAGCTTTGCGTCCGGGGTTTCAGCTGGAAGCTGTCTGGCAGACCATCAGCGAGTTGGATTCGCAGATAGAAAAACAATTGACCTATGCGTATGACTCGCAATTGGGATATTTAACCTCATGTCCGACCAATGTCGGCACAGGAATGCGCGCGTCAGTAATGTTGCATCTGCCGGGACTGGTGCTTTCCGGACAGTTAAACGCGGCAATTCAAGGTATCAGCAAGCTGGGCATGGCGGTCAGAGGAATTTTCGGCGAAGGTTCTGATAATCGCGGTAATCTTTTTCAAGTGTCCAATCAAAGCACCCTGGGCGAATCGGAAGAACAAATAATTGAGCGGCTTAACAGTGTTATTAAGCAGTTAATCAGTCATGAAAAAAATGCGCGGCTGACATTGCTGGAGAAGAAGCAGAATTTTCTGCTCGATCATGTCGGACGGTCCTATGGTATTTTGCGTCATGCTTATATTCTGACCAGTGAGGAGGCGTTGAATTCGCTGTCCGGAATCCGCATTGGCGTGGACATGGGAATGTTCACTTCGGTTGATCTGGGTACGGTGAATGAATTGTTTTTGACCATAAATCCGGCTCATTTACAACGTTTCGCCCAAAAAGAATTGAATTCAGAAGAGCGGGATGTTTTTCGGGCATCGATGATTAGAGAACGGCTTAAAAGTATCAGTAACGGACAATAACGATTTATTGCCGGAGGTTTAGTTGGAAAATTTATACGCAACTCTGCTGGCGTTTTTGGAGATGACTTTTATCTTCGTTGGCCTTGGACTGCTCCATAGTCAAAGGAAAATTATCGGCAGTGCGGCTTTCTATGTGGCAATCGGGATGCTTTTTCTGTTTGCGCAACTGATTAGCGCCTCTGAATTGAAAGTTCATACAGCGTTTTTGGATATGGATTTTTATGTCGGATCAACTGTATTGTTCATGCCGTATCTGGCGGCGTTGTTGCTGGTTTATGTGACGGAGGGAACGCTGGCGGCGCAACGGTTGATTATCGGCGCGGTTACCGCATTCGGGCTGTTTTTTTACCTAAGCAGTCTCACTCGGTTGCAGTGTAATTGGATGGGATTTTCTATTTCACAGGGAACTTCCGCTGACACTTTAGATTATCTGCTCGAACAATCAAAACGTTCCATGACGGGTTCGACGCTGGCGCAGATTTTGGATTTGTTCTTGCTGCCAATCTTTTTTCAACGCCTCCGTAACGCGAAATGCCGATTGTTTTTTTGTGTTCTTGGCGCTTTGGTTTTTACTCAAATAGCGGATTCTTTTGTTTTTTTGACTGTTATCTATTGGGATCGTCCGCAATGGTGGGTTTATATCAACACCTCTTTTGTCATAAAATCCATTGCCGCATTATGGCTTAGCGCTTTGATTACAGTTTATCTCCAAAAAATCGAAAAAGAGGTGGAAAGTCCGGAAAGAAGTTATCTGGATATAATTTTCGCATTCTTTGGCGGTTACGGCAAAGCCAAGGCGCTGGAACGGGATTTGCGGGAATGGGAAGGTCGATATCGGATGGTGGTGGAAAATGCCAGCGAAATGATTATGCTGCTTGATTATTCCGGCAAAGTGATTGACGCCAACCTGGCGGCTGCAGCAATTCTTGGCGCTAAGTCGTCGAATGATTTGTTCGGAATGAAGTTTCTGGAGATTTTGAAAGATGAAAAAGGAAATCCTGTCAAAGCGATGGCGTTTAAAGAAAATCCTTTCGGAGAATTTGGACGAAAGGCAGATACGGTTCGTTTTAAAGCATTTACCAGCACGGATATTATTACCAGAAAACATTTAGACATAGCGTTGTCGGCGATTGAATTTGAAGAAGTGTATATGCTTATACTGCTGGCACGGGATATTACCGAAGAAAGCCGTCTGGCGCGGGAAAAAGAGAAACTTAGTGAACAACTGGCACATTCTCAACGTCTTGAAGCCGTTGGTCAGCTGGCCGGTGGAATTGCGCACGATTTCAATAATCATATTCATGCAATTCTCGGTCATCTGGATGTGATTAGAATGATTTATACCGTGGATAATCCAAATATTAACAAACATCTTGATAAAATTGCCGCCATATCTGAACAGGCCGGGCATCTTACCGGTCAACTGCTCGGCTTTGCTCGTAAAGGTAAATATCAGGAAGTCGAATTTGATTTGGGAGAACTCGTCAAAAAAAGCACCGAACTATTTATGCCTAACAGTCAGCGCGACCTGGAGTTGGTTGTTGGAATGGAAGAAGAGAAAATGTTGGTGCGCGGCGATAAAATTCAATTGCAGCAAGTGATGATTAACTTGATGATTAACGCCAAAGACGCAATGGAAAATAATGGAGAGTTGGGAAAACACCTGGAGGTTTATGCCGGAAGAGCAATTAACTGCCAGATAAAATTGCGTCCGCTCGGAGTTGATGAAGGCATGGTACATCCGGAAAATTATTATTTCATCATGGTTAAAGATAACGGCGATGGTATGGATTTGTCCACCAAACAACGCATTTTTGAACCATTTTTTACCACAAAACCGATTGGCAAGGGGACCGGCATGGGACTGGCTATGGTTTACGGCACTATCTCCAATCATCACGGTTGGGTACAGGTGAAAAGCAGTCCCGGCAATGGCGCCGCGTTTTATCTTTTTATTCCGAAAATTAACCACCAGTAACTTCGGCTTTGCCGCATGAACGTGCTGCGCACAGGAATAATCAGGGAAAAAGTGAAATTGTTGAACTTGCCAGCCAATAGTATTTTCAGTTTACGGCGTGTTGCCGATTACCGGCATATAAACGGTATTGGCTGGCATTTGTTGTAAATTAACTTCACTGAGCCTGATGCCGAACAGCCCGTAAAAAGTGTCATATAACGCTTCTAACTGGGCGGCTGAATTGAAATTTTGATTAGTTGTCAGGGTGAATATTCCACGGTCGGAAGCTCCAGTTGCACTGGTCAAATTGGCGGCTTCGACAAAAAGATCAGGAAAGTTTTTTGCAAAATTACTTGCGTTGGCATAGTCGCCGAGAGAACTTGCCGGTGTAAAAGTGTATTGGTTGCTAATCTGGCTCTCTGAATTTTCCTGTCCATTAAATTGCTGCTGGTAATAGCTTCCTGCGTTGCCTTGCGAGGCTGTTATTGACTGGTCGTCAGCGGTAAATGGAATACCATCGCCGCCATTATTTGTATCTCCGTAATCCCACGCGAAAATATTGATTCCACGATTGCCGGCAGGGGTGCCGCCTCGTGAAGAGTATTCTGCGTTGGTCTTGGCCCGGAGTAATGTTTGAATATTTGAAATGCCAAGTCCGGCCACGACTATAAGACCTAGAAAAACAGAAATAATGGCGACAAGGCAGACGCACATTTCAACCAGCGCCTGACCATGTTCTTGATTTAATTTCCGTTCCATATAATAGTCCTTTATCAGAATCGCGGTGGCCCGGTTCTGGTGCCAGGGGCGGAACCTCCAGAACCGCCTGGAGTCCAGCGGCAAATCATTTGTTCATTAGTTACGAGTTTTCCGTTCCGGTCACGAAGAATATATTTATCTCCCTGAAAATAAGCGGTATTATAACCAATTTGTTTGGTGGTTATTCCGAATCCTGTGCCACCCGTGCCAGGTGTAACAGATGCGACATATATCTGCTGAAGCCAGCCAGCGCCAGTCGGATTGCTGGAACTGTATTTATAAGCATCACTAAAATAATCTCCATCATTGGTAACAACAGAGGTGGCATAATCATTATTGTAGCCACTTTTGCGAAACTCTTCATTGTTTAGTTTTTGGAGCGCTGCCAGGTATATTTCAGTTCCGACTGGCGGCGGAGTTGCCGGATTCTCGAGGTCGTCCACTCCTGACAGCCAGATTAAAAATTTTTCCAGCAGCGAAAATTCCATTCGCAACGGACGATATTCCTGCATTGTGCTGGGAATGATGGCGGCGGAAGTGAACACCGGCAGGACGATTGCAACGGCTGGCGGAGGCTGTCCGTCAGACAGTGCGCCGATGGGTTTAGCAACCGCGCCACCCGGTTGCCCGTCGCGTAGAATATCGTTGCCAACTTTAGTTTCCGTTGAACCACTTTTTCTGATAATATTGCTTTTTAAAGCATATTTACTTTTTTCCCATTGATCTGCGGCAGACGTTATGTCGCTGCCAATTTTAGGACTGGCCATATTTACCGAATACTGATTTATAGTGTTAACTTTTTCATAACATTCTGCATAGGCGATTGCACCGCCGTAAACAACGCTGTTTTTAAGGTTATTGCGCAAAAAACGGTCGCCCCGCCAGTAAGATTCGCTGCTTACGTCCGGGCCACTGTAATTTGGATTAATACTATAGTCAGAAGGATACCATTTGCTGTCATAAACACACCAGGTAATATTTGTCAGGTCGTTCCATGAGGATAATGCGTTCATGCCACGGTCGGATGCCAGTGTTTTTATGGTTTGTTCAGCCGGATCGTAAGTGTCACTTTTATTGGCATCGCCACCACGGTATTCCAACCCTAGAGTGTAAATTTCGCTTTCTTCCGGAAAGTTCGTATTTTTGTAATCAACATCCCACCATTTGCCGCTCCAGTAAGAATCCGGATATTTTACCAGCGCATTCAATGTTGGCTGGCACCAGGTCTGGTTGAGAATAGCCCAATAAACGTATTCACTTGTCAGCCAGCGCGGAGTGACGCTTTCCAGTCCGGGAAAGCGTCCGTTGGCGCGCACTGCCATTCCTTGTGATTTGATGTAGTTTAACATATTTATATAAGGGTCGCGCCAGCGGTAATGATTTACATATTCAGGAGCGGCTGGAGGTTGATAACGCAAATCAATGGACAGTTTGTCCAGATAATTCTGCATGTCTGAATCAACGCCTTTAAACCCATTGCTCTCAGCATTGTCATAAATGTTTACGCCATTGTTTTTGGCTGCCTGTTGTGCCGCCCCGAAAGCAATCAGTGGGCCGGCAAAAGATATTCTTGATTGTATTTCGGTTAGCGAAGCGCAGGATGCTTGCAAGTCTTCAGCGTTGTTGCCGCCAAGTGGCGGTATGTCACTGATTAGAACGTTGCAAGCTTTAATCAGATTAACTTCGCCAATCAGATTAAGGCTTTCCTGCTGCCATTATGCGGCGGTGAGGGCGGCGGATTGTTCGGCAGTTTCCATTTTAATTTTTGCTCTGATAATAGAATGTAAATCAAACATAAACATGATTGCCATTAACAGAATAATAATCATTATCACTGCCAGAATCATTACCTGTCCGCCTTGAATATGCTTTTTGTTAATCATTATTTATCAGTTCTCCAGATATAATTGAGAGTGGTCGAACATTGCTGATTCTCCAGCCGGAATGTCGGCATTTTCAGCTCCTCCAACGAACGGCGAGAGCATTGGCGAAAGCAATGGCATATTATTTATCCAAACTCTGGCGCCAGCAAAATCTCCGAAACTCCAATGATTTATCTCCAGCATTGGAGTATTTGTATCTGCCGGATCCCAGTACTCATAGTTTACTCCATAGGTTCCATAGCTGGAGTAAAGCATGTAGTCTTCCGCTCGTGACGAAAGTTCCTGTCTGGTGAATGGGGCAGGGGCCGGAGTTTGTGAATTGTCTTGCCCGGAAGCGCCGGTGGCGGCAACCTGTGCTCCGCGCAGAATGATGCTGTTGGCATAGCCAAGCGCACGACCTTTAGTGGCATAGAAAGAGGAATATTCGCAGAGCATTTTAGCGACTGACCACTGGAAAATCTGGAGTAGGCCGAAAAATATCAGACAGAGCAACATGATGCACATCATCGATTCTACGATTGTTGAGCCGCGCTGGTTCATGATGTCTCCGTTTTACTACAAAATGTATTATCTGAGATATATAATACAGTTGAGTACGTTTTTTTCAAGCATATACGAAAAACGTCATCAAGGATAAATTTATTGTACATTAATTTGTTATTTTAATGAACTCAGGCACTAAGCGATCAGGCGGGGCGGTTTGGACAAAACATCATCCGTAGTATGCGTTCTCCGAACGCATGAAACGAAGACCATTTGTGCTCGGAGACCGCAATCTACTTGACGGCATTCTCGCGCAAAGCGTCGCAGTCCAATCCGTGTCAAAAGTCACGGCAAAGCCGGTGAAGTTCATTGTACGAACAGCACGAAATAAAATTAATATGTTTATAAAAAAGACAAAAAAACTTCCCGGGGTGGTGGAGTCCGGGAAGTTGATATTCAAAGCCGAATCAGCTGATTCTTAATCACAGTTCTTTGCCGGTAAGCACCTTATAAGCTTCGAGATATTTTTCGGTGGTTTTCAGGACTACGTCCTGCGGCAGTTCCGGTCCGGGAGCGGTTTTATTCCAATCCAGGGTTTCGAGGTAGTCGCGGACAAACTGTTTATCCAGGCTTGGCGGACTGCCACCGACCCGGTACAGGCTGGCCGGCCAGAAACGGCTGGAGTCCGGAGTAAGAACTTCATCAATAAGAATCAGTTTGTCTTCAAATATGCCGAATTCAAATTTAGTGTCAGCCAGAATTATGCCTTTTGTTTCGGCGTAGTCGGCGGCTGTGGAATAGATTTTTAAAGAATAATCACGAATTTGCGCGGCGAGTTCTTTGCCAATCAGTGATTCAACTTTATCAAAGGCGATGGATTCGTCATGCAATCCCTGTTCTGCTTTGGTGGACGGGGTGAACAACGGCTGATCAAGTTTTTCCGCCTGGCGGTAGCCTGGCCGGAGTTTTATTCCGGAAACCATTCCGGTCTGCTGGTAATCTTTCCAGCCACTGCCGGTGATGTAGCCGCGAACGATGCATTCAACGGGAAGCGGCTGAGCTTTTTTTACAATCATTGCCCGGCCTTGCAGGTCGGCGGCATAGGGAGCCAGTTCCGTACGGGTGGTGACATCGGAGCTGATGAGGTGATTAGGCAACCAGTTCATCAGTTCAAACCAGAACAGCGATATATTAGTAAGCACTTTGCCTTTCTGCGGAATGCCGTTCGGCATTACCACGTCGAATGCGCTGATGCGGTCGCTGGCGATAAACAGCAGGCTGTCGCCGAGATCGTAAATATCTCTGACTTTGCCGCGGTTGAGAAGTTTTACACCTTTGATTTCACTTTTAATCAGAGCGTTATTGGCATCGTAAATCATCTTGCCCCCTTTAATGAAATTTATTTTACGTTACATATTTTGTTAAAAAAAAATGGTTCGCGGTCGAGACCGGAACCATTTATAAAAAGCTAAAAAATTATCCAGCCAGTATTATCCGGCATTAATTGCGGAAATTTTTACTTTGGTAATTTCCTGGCGGTGACCTTTAGTCTTGCGGTAGCCTTTACGGCGTTTCATTTTGAACGCAATGAGTTTTTTGCCGCGGAACTGGTCTACAATTTCAGCTTCGACAGTTGCGCCTGCAAGAAGCGGAGCGCCAATATCAATTTTACCGCCTTCTTCGCCGACAGCCAAAATTTCAACGAAAGTTACTTTAGTTCCAACTTCACCTTCAAGACGTTCGATTTCAACTAAATCTTCCGGCTTGACTTTATACTGCTTGCCACCTGTCTTTACGATTGCGTACATTATATCCGCTCCTGAATTTATATTCTGTAATTTTTATTTGTGTTCATCAAAAAACTGACGCCCAGACATTGAGAAATTGTAATCTATACGATTTAACTGTTAATGCAAATCTGCGGATGAAAAAAACAGATAAAAAATAACCA
>JBAYVM010000040.1:0-11493 GCA_041674645.1 Victivallaceae bacterium
CCGCGGATCATTGCTTTTCACCGCAACTTTAGTCCGGCTGCCGGCTTCTCTGGCGATTCCCTTGATTTCCACTACCTTGTCATGAATTTCTGACACTTCGCGTTCAAACAAACGTAACACAAAATCCGGATGAGTTCTGGAAACAATCAGACTGGGGCCGGCGCTGGTAATATCAACTTTCAACAAAAGTACATTAATCCGGTCGCCTGCCATATACTGTTCACCAAAAATTTTATCCTTGGCGTTAAGAATTCCTTCAGCTTTATGAAAATCAATGATGATATTGCCATTTTCAAAACGTCGGACAATACCGTTTACAATTTGCCCCATCCGGTCAGCAAACTCTTCCCGGACAATTTCTTTCTCGGCTTTACGCAATTGCTGCATGATTGCCTGTTTGGCGGTTTGCGCGGCAATGCGTCCGAAATTCCTGGGAGTGACTTCCCACTCAACAATGTCGCCAAGTTTCACATCCGGCATTTTTTCCCGTGCGCGCTCAATTAAAAGCTGGTCGTTGTTAGGCATTGATTCAACCACTTCCAATTGCGCCCATGCTCGAATATCTCCAGTTTCCGGATCCACACTTACTTTAAGCGAACTGGCCGGATGAATGCTTTTCCGGGATGCGGAAAGCAACGCAGATTCAACTGCTTGCACCAGGACTTTGCGGTTAATCCCGCGCTCCTGTTCAATATATTCCAGAATAGTCAATAATTCGCTGCTCATTATTTAAGTCCCTTTCTGCTTCCGTTCCAATGTTCAACTAACCCTTTTCCTGCCAAATAAAAAGAAGCGGGCAAATCGCACCCACTTCTCAATTACAACTCAAGCAATATTGCTTATCAAAGAATGTAATATAAACCTAATAATTAAAGTATCAAGAAATTTTTCATCTCTTTTACTTCTGTTTACAACCGGACAGAGCCATTATCAAGCTTTTAGCCCAGGGTGAAGATAGTCCGGCAAAATATATAAAAATCGTTATTAGCTTCAACGTTGCGCCATCACTCTTCAAATCCGGAATTTTTACTCTGAAGAAATTTACCGTCCGGAGTATATTGTTTTTGAGTCATTATTATTTTATGCGACGAGCCGATTAAACCTTGAGCGTGCTCAACTTTGGACCAATAAACTTTCGCCTGCGGACTTTCTCCATTGTAAATATACTCTACCCAACTGAATCGCCCTTTCCCGTGAGTTACCGCTTTAAAATCCGGCTTTTCAGAAAGCCCCAGTTCCTCCCGCACCCGACTCAAAAAACGCGACACCGGCGTTCCGGAAATCGATATGGCCGGAATTGAATAATTTCCCGCGAATGCCTGAATGTTCCCGGCAGCATCAACCACCAGACAAATATTCTCCTCCATTAATCCTTTGGTCTGTTTCATCAACGGAGCGTTCGTGTAATTATAAATTTTACATTCAGGAAACTTGGCGGACGCCGAAAGCTCATTGCGGTCAAATTCCATCTGTTTGATAAACGGGTCAAGTTCAGCAAAACGTCCGAGCGGAGTATTTCCTGACATGCCAAATGGCCGTGCGGTCATGTAATGATAGATTGCCCAACCGACAGCGGCAACCACCAGCAGAAGCGCCAGTTTTTTAATCCAATATCCATATTTCAACCAAAATCCCGTACCGCGTTCTCCGGCAGAAACCTTAATTTTAGCTCTCGTTGAAAAATTAAACCCGCACTCCAGACAAATGACATTACTTAACGGACTCAGGTTGTGGCAATCAGGACAACAGCGATAATCCTGCCCGTCAGGCGCCTCCGGCACCGAAAACTTTTCTCCGCACTGACAAGCCAACTGCCGACCTCCAAGACAGTTTTCCAAATCATACTCCATCTTACATTTGGGGCACGTTGCATGCATTACCATAATTACCTCCTCCGTTAAATATTACTTGTCAAGTATGGTTCAAATACTTTGAAGCTAAAAACATTCCCGCCAGAATAACGATTGTTGGAATTGACGCCAGCCAGACAAACGCTTCCATACTGCGACCATGCAACTCCACCATCGCATTCCGCAAGTCAATAATGCTTCCGGTCGCCAGAAATGCCGCTCCGTGAATATAAATCAACATTCCAGCCACCGCAATAAAAAAAGCGGAGATAAATGCCCCCATCATCATGATTGATACAGCCAGCAGTTCAACCGCTATGAACATCGCGACGCAAATAATGAATGCAAACAATGTCAGTGGCCGGAACAGTCCAGGCAGACAATCGGCAATAAAACCGAGTAGTTTAAACCACCACGGACGCAATTCATATTCCGTAGGCACATGCGTAATCATAATTTGCCGGGTCTTGAAATTATACCCGCAAATCAGACAAATTTTATCTGTTCCCTCCAACGCCGCTCCGCAGTTAGGACAACATTTCGGCAAATAATCCGGACGCGGAGCTTTGAATAAATCGCCGCACTCCGGGCAGGCGACTACTTTTTCCACAAATTCGTCGGATATTTCAATTTTATTTTTGCAATGTGGACAGTCTGTAATCATAATCCTCTTCAAATATTAATGGCTCTTTGTCATTTTTGGAGAATACCCATCAGTAAAAATTAGCGTTGTAAATTTTTAACAGCGAGCTACTGAGCAATGTGATAATAAAATAAATGGTCTACACAATGATGCAAGCCACAATTAATAGAATCATTAATATTTGGGATTATCAAATGTTAAATGCTTTTGCTGTTATAAAACCAGAGCTCAGTCACTAAGCAGACACGCGTGTCCAATTGAATACCATTTTTTAATTTTCAGTTTTATTTTCCCCTGCGCTGAGCGTTCCTGCCGGAAACGTACAAATTGTCGTCAAGTCAGAAAGCAACAGGCATTAAATCAGGCGAAAATACTCCAATCGCCAGAGTCGACGTAATCAGTCTTTCCCGTTTTTTCTTCAAATCCATATTCTCAGCTTAAAACCTGGAGGAGCGGGAGTCAGATTGAGCCTAATGATTGATAAACCGATGAATAAATTTAATGACTTCATCGCCGGCGTCTTCCAGCAAATAATGTCCGGCATCTTCAAGTTCCAAAACCTCAGCCTGCGGATAGTACAGCTTCCAGCGATTCAAAAAACGTTTGGAAAAACACCAGTCGCGCATTCCCCAGGCAATCGCCACGGGGAGTTCCCGGAACATCCATAAGCCATGTTCTATTTCCAACAACACTTCGTAAGAAATATCTTCAGGGTCCAACGGAATATCCTGAACAAAACGCAGAACCGCGATGCGGTCATCATAAGTTTGATACGGGAATTTATAACCTTTCTTCACGAGCGGCGACATCGGTTTTACCGTTGTCATCTGTAAAGCGGCTCTCACAAACAGGTTGGCGGAACGAATCATCTTGTCGTCAAGCCATGGAATTCTGCACATAGCAATGCGAATTGGAATCCAGTCCATGGAAAACGCCGCCGAATTTAGAATCACCAGCCGGGCAATCCGGTCAGGATGCCTGACGGCAAATCCCATTCCAACCGCCCCGCCCCAATCATGAACTACCAGCGTAATATTACGCAAATCAAGGTTAAGCAAGAGATTTTCCAGGTTGTCAATATGAGTTTCCAGACGGTATGGAAAATCCTGCGGTTTGTCGGATAAGCCGCATCCAAGATGATCCGGCGCAATGACCCGGTGACGTTTACTGAATTCGCGCACCAGATTGCGAAAAAAGAAAGACCATGTCGGGTTGCCGTGTACCATTACCAACGGCGAATCGCCCTTGCCTTCGTCCAGATAATGGTAATTGTAACCTTTAATCTTCATACTTTTTGATGTAAAAGGATAGAGGCTGTGAATTTCTGAAATATCAATCACTTTTTCTCCTCCTCTTTTCTGCTGTGCTTAATCACCATTCAACTCCCAGCATTGTACAATTAATGCCACTGCCAATCCCCAGCATGGCTAATTTATCTCCGGTCGCAACCATTCCGTTTTGAATGGCCAGCGCCGCAGTCATCGGACAGGATACTGAGCCAGTATTGCCCAAACAATCCAAGGTGGGATAATCTCTGGAAATATCGATTCCAAGTTGTTCATACAACAGTTTTCGATGCGCCACTCCTACTTGATGGGTACAGAAACATTGGAAATCTTCAGCTTTAAGTTTAAGTTCCAGCTGAAACTGCTGCCATACTTCCGCCGCCGCGGCAATTCCGCGCTGCATCAACATTTCTGAATCAGTATTCATCAGTGTGGCATGGTTGTCTTCCATGCCTTTATCCGCATTCCCGCGGCAAAGGTTGTTATATTCAGAGAACGACATTGAAGCGCCGCCCAGCAAACGATGTCCGCTGTTGCAAAGTTCCCGGCTGGCCAGGATTACGGCGACAGCACCGGAGCCGATGGTAAATGAGGCAAACAGCGGTTTTATCGACTGACGGGTAAGATTATCATCTTCAAGTATTTTCATTATTGTTGACTCAAGCAATGAACGGCTGTTCTCGCCGGCAACCAGCAATGCCGCCCGGATTTGTCCGGATTCAATCATTGATGCCGCGACCAACATTCCGGTCATCACGCCCAGGCAGGCGTTTGAAATATCAAACACTACAGCATTTTTCGGTAAGCCCAGGCGGTCATGAACAACAGTGGCGGTGGCCGGTTCCAGAAAATCCCGGCAGACCGAACAGTTTATGAGGCAACCTATTTCGCTTTTAGGAATTGATGACGCAGCTAAAGCTTTTGCGCCGGCCATGGCGGCGGCATCACTGGGCATGGTTCCCGGCAGCCAGAGTCTTCTTTCCCGAATTCCGCTCATCAATTCCAAACGTCCTTCGGGCAATTTTAATTTTTCATAGACCGGCCGCAATTTAGCTTCTATTTCTTCAGACGTAACCGCCAATGGAGGCATTTCGTAAGCAAAACAATCTATATTGGTATTTTTGAATAACATTTATATTGTAAACCGGAAGCGCCGCAATATTATTTACTTACAGTCACTTCGATTACTTCCTCACTTTCGATTTTTATGTCTTTAACCGCAGCCAGATAACCTCCAACCCGCGGATTGGACAACAACATCTTCATGAACAAATCAACCATCTGCTGTTTTAACGCCATCGGAATCTGAACATGTCCTATTCTGAATGATTTTGCTTCAAAACGAATTTCCTTTTTCTGCGGGTCTTTCTCGTCAACAATGACAACCGGATCGCCGGCAACTTCAAACCGGTAAGGAATGTATTCCAACAATATTCCCGTCATAACAATCGTCAACTGCCGCTTTGAATCAACCATAAATCCTAATTTTACAGTAATTTCGTTTCGCTTGGGAATAATATTATCATTAGGACTGCCTTTCTGCCTGACCGGCGGCGGAGGTGGCGGGGCATCCGCCTGTGGATTGCTTGAAGGTTGCGGCTTCAAGCTCGTCGAACGGTCAGCCTGTATATTTGCGCCGCCCATCGCGCCAGGGCCGCCCATGCTCATGCTTCTGCCTTTTGCGCCAAGTGTTGGCATACTGTTATCCGGAGCAGCCTCAAAGCTGCCTATTTTGCGCTCTTCGTCAATCAGTCTGTTAACCAGATATGTCGCCTGTTCTGCGGTCAAAACAAATAATTTTGCTTTATTTCTAGCCAGTGCCTCATCTATCTCAACACATTTTTTATCTAAGAGTTCTGTTTCCTTGGTATCAGATACGGTTTTCGGCACTGGCAGACCAGCGGTGACAAAAAACGCCACGAACAAACCGATGGCAGCAAATAGTAACACCAGCTTGAGAACTTTTATCATTGCCTTCTGGAATCTTTTCATCGGTTGCCGGTCAGGATGAGTCACATCCTGTTCTCTCAACTTCTGTCCGCAATTCTTGCAAAAAACAGTACCGAAATGATTAGGACACCGACATTTGTGACAAATTACCTGTTGCATTTTTTACACCTGTTTTCAGTCAGTTTTGGGTACTTTTGTTTCTGTTTTTGCTGTAGTTTCAGTTTTTCCGCCAGTATCTTTACTGCGGCTGGCGCTGTCATCAGCGCTACTTTTTTTGTAATTTTGCGACCGGTAATCTGTGCAATAAAATCCGCTTCCTTTAAAAATTATACCGGCTCCAGAACCAATCAGTCGCTTCAGCGTATCTTTCTGGCATTCAGGGCATTTCACCAGCGGACTGTCCTTCATGCTCTGAAAGATATCAAACTTTTTCCGGCAACTGCCGCACTCATATTCATATGTAGGCATAAAAAGACCTTTGCAATTTTTATTTACTGTTTATATAAAATAGCCTGTAACGGCGAATTCTCAAGCCTCTGTTATTTTATAAATATCATTGAAACAGGAACCGCAGTTCATCAATACTCAATTTATCCCCGTATGAAGCCGGGTTCTCAATGATATTGTCAAATATTTCCTGCTTTTTACTCTGCATGGACAGAATTTTTTCTTCAATCGAATCTTTAACTACCAGTTTAAGGCTGCACACTGGGTTGGTCTGCCCAATCCGGTGTGTCCGGTCAGTGGCTTGAAGCTCAACTGCCGGGTTCCACCACGGATCATAAATAATCACGGTATCGGCGGAAGTAAGATTCAGCCCGGTTCCCCCAGCTTTCAAGCTCAATAAAAACACCGGAATATCGGGATTGCCATTAAAATTATCAACGTGTTGCTGACGATTTTTTGTCGCTCCGTCAAGATATTCGTAAGAAATTTTTTCTTCATCGAACCAGTTTCTGACGATTCCCAACAATGATGTGAACTGACTGAAAAACAACATTTTATGACCGCTGTCAATATTTTGCAACACTAACTCTTTCATCAGTTCGGACTTGGCAGATGGCACCCCGGCGCCAATACCATCCGGCAACAGATTAGGATGACAACATACTTGTCGCAACCGGAGCAGTATAGTCAATATCTCAAAATTACTTTTGCCTTTGCTTGAACCAGGAAGACTGGCCAACTGTTCTCTGCCGACCTGCAATATATGTTCATAAAGTTTTCGCTGCGGAACATCCATTTCGCAAAACAGCGTTTGTTCCTGTTTTGGCGGAAGTTCCTGACAGACATTCGCTTTGGTGCGGCGTTTTATAAACGGAGCCACTCTGGCAGCCAAATCGCCTTGAAGAGCTTTGTCATCTCTGATGCCATTATAGTATTTCTTAAACCCGTTGAAACTGTCGAGCAGTCCGGGATGCAGAAAATCAAAAATGCTCCACAAATCTTCGGAAGAATTTTCCAGCGGCGTGCCGGTAAGCACCAGCCGGTGATCGGCATTAATCGCCTTGCAATTTTGTGCGTTAGCGGTATTGGGGTTTTTGATATGTTGAGCTTCATCAAGAATTAAATAGCTGAATTTCAGGCTTTTCGTCTTTACCGCATCGCGACCGGCAGTGGCATAAGAAACAATAATTAAATTATAATCACTGGCGTTTTCCCAAACCTCATTGCGCCCGTTTCCAGCCAATGCCGCCACCTTGAATGAAGGCACAAATTTTTCGCACTCACGCTTCCAGTTCTCAACCAGACTGGCAGGGCAAATAATCAACGCCGGCATTTTATCCGTGGTTAGTTTTGATGCCAGCAACGCCAGGGTTTGAATGGTTTTCCCTAACCCCATTTCGTCCGCCAGAATCACATTAAATCCGCTATCAGTGAACTGGCGCATCCAACCTACACCTTCGTCCTGATAATGCCGGAGCGCGCCTTTAAACATATTCTCGTTCACCGCCGGAATGTTGACATCAGCGGGAACGGTATCGGCGAATAATTCCGGCGGCACTACCCCGGGCAAATTCCGTCCGATATATTTCCAGTAATGCATTGAACAACGCAAAATCTCAATCAATGCGTTTTTTTCGTCGACTTTTTGAGCTGCGCTATCTGCAGCGGCAATAAATTCTTTAAATGCGCTGCTCATTTTTACCATACAACTGGCAGACGCCAGAATATATTGCCGGCCGGCTTTGCTCTCTTTCAGCAAATTGTGCCAACTCAATTCCAGCCCGCCGCCGGTTAAATCATAATTCAAACTGTAACGGTCATTAACCGATTTATTCAGTTTACATTTAATTTTAACCTCCGGCAACCCGTTGCCGCCGTGACAAAGTCTGGCCAAACTTCCTTCAAGACAAAAATTTTCCCGGGTGCGCAACCATAACGGAATAACTTTATCCAGAAATACTCCTGCCGCCTCCATATTATCCAGCTGAAAATCACCGTCGTCGCGATTAAATCCGAACATTTTCAACTCTTCTGCAATCGCCTTCTCAATTTTTTCATCCCGGCTCCAGAAACAATCACCGCTTAATGCAATTCGTCCCTGGTCAGCGTCAAATATCCTGCCGTCATAGTTGAACGACAATTTCAGATTAAATTTTTTCTCCTGATTAAAACCACCACCCAGCCAGATTGAACATTTTTTTGTTTTAAGTTCCGCTTTGCTATTTTCAATCACTGGAACCGGCAAATGCCCTTCGGACAGTATCGAAGCTCCGCCTTTGCTGCCAACTTGATGTTCACCGGAACGGAAAAAATTGCGCAACCAGCCGACATCCAGCGTAGCTGGAACCCACCAGTATTCGCCTTGCGTCCCGACCCAGCAACCGGAGCGACCGGTAATGACTTTAGCCGATTTTACCTGTAAAATTGAACCGCCAATCCGAATTGCCGGTGATAAAAATATTGCGTCGCCAGAACGCCGCTTCAAGATTACCGGTTCCGCAGCTTCACGATGAATAATAAGTTTTCGCCCTTCCCGCGTAAAACGGTCAAAACCAATCAAGCAGTGAAAAAATTCTGCAGTTTGTTCCGAATTCAACAACAAACGCGAATTTTCCGGTTCGGAGTTGATGGAAAGAAACCGTATAATCTGGTGATCCTGCAATGAAAATTGCGACAACTTCAACGACACCGCCAGACTTTTGCCAAAATACAGCTGGCGGATATTATTTAAATTGCCAATGTATTCTTTCTTGTCAGTCCTGAATTTTACGGCCAGCACCGCATTCTCCCACTTGCTGGGAACATGCGGGAATGCCGATTCAACTTCAATGTGAAGTCTGGCCTCATTGTTGCCGGACTCCTGCTCGATTAACTCCTGGATATTTTCGTATTTCAAACCGGCGTATTTGGCTTTTTCTTCATGTATCGGCGCAATCTCATGCTCTTTGAAGCGACCGCAATACATAATCACCGCAACGGAATGTTCACAAAGTTTGCCCGATTTATTCGAACATGAACAACTTGCCTGATTCTGCTCGCCAGGTAAAACTTTTACCTGAGAATAGCCATTTTTATCTTCAAAAACTGCATGCAAACAGCCTTTTTCATCTCGATAAACACACGCCAGCTTAGAACTTTTCAAAAGCTGTTTCGCCGCTTTTACCACCTCCGGACTGGATGCTTCTATCAGCCGGCTTTCAAAACTCTGTCCCATCCGCTTCCTGCCTGAATTTTGTTTAATCATAAAATACAAACTAATAATCTAGCATTCCAGCAGGATTAATCAACGAGTCGCAAGCACTAAATTGGAATAAAAGTTGCACCAGACCGGCTGGTTACGGACATCATTGTCCAACAAACAGGCAGGCTGAATAACGTAAATTTTCCAGACACAGAAGTTGAACATTTTCCCAAAATCAGACTTTTGTTCTCCCAGCGACCCGGATGATTCTGACTCCAGTAAGAAAATCATGCAGCCCTCGGCCAAAAATATAAATAAACAGCGGACTGATAATTCCAACCAGTAACATCAATACTGTAAACGCAAACGCCCGGAAAAAATATACCTCTTTAATTCGTGACTTCGTGATGAAAATTCCCCAGAACCACATTCCAAACGTCTGAGCAAAATAACCCAAGGTGCAACCATAGTAAATTATAATACCAAATATCAGAATAACTGCACACCAGGAAAAAATACGCGCCAGTTCAGCCTGTGACATCCAACGCGCGTTATCTACTGCGCCACTGAGGCAAAGATAGGTTTCCCGATGCATATTATTGTACCAGACCGACCCCAGTCCGTAACCGGCAGCGTGGTCAGCTTTAGTATATGGCGCAGTGACCGCGTCCATATTATCCGCCGCCTTGAATCTTTCTTTTACCGGCGCCGGTGGTAAAACTTCTTTAGTATCTTTGCCACTCTTGTCGGCTTTAGCATCTTTAACATCTTTCTTCGCATTGCCAGTTTTTACGTTTTCAGCCGCTACTACTTCATCTGTGGCGGATTCTACAATAATTGGCTTTTTGACAATTTTAATATCTGCCTCCCGTACACTGGACACTGAACGGTCGGTAGTTTTCCCGGCCCCGTCATAGGCAACATATAAGCCCAAACCAAAAATCAGCGGCACAAGCGTTACTGAAATTAACAGTAAGTCGAAGAGAAAAGCATAAATGCGTTGCGGAGCAGAAGCGTTTTGCGGTTCATGCTGGTGCATAAAAGTCGTTCTGGCCTCTTCTTTTTGAAAAACATTGTTTTTCAACGACTTCAAAACTCCAACCGAACGCCCGACATGGTTTTGCACAACTTCCTGGCGCGTCGCCTGTTCACTCAGCCGTTCTTTTAGAAAAGGCACATCTTTAGCGGTTTTCCAGTCTACGATTAACTGATTGCGAACTGGCGTATCTGCAGTTACCCGGTCTTCGTCAACCCACTTCGCCAAAGTTTCCTGATCCACCGGACCATGCTCTTTGCCTTCGATATCTTTTATAAAATATTTCATTCCTGCTATTAAACCTGCGTTGAATTAGATTGTCTTTTTATATAGACTAATTCAGACAATCTATTTTTCAAATCCGCGATGATAAAACCCCTTATTTATATTGCGTTAACAACCATCAAATTTAGTACGGAAGCCTTGCGCGGCTTGAACTGTATTGCAAAACCCGGCAGAAATTCGCGGTAGTTCTTCCAGCAAAAACCGTTCGTGTCATGGATGCTGAATGCACTTATGACAATGTAATCGCCATCCGTGCTGTGGGAAGTTCCGACGGCATGACCGCCGACTGGGTGAAACTTCCCTGCAAACTGCGAGAAAATATTTCACCCGGGATTATCAATGAAGCTCGCGGCGTGTACGATATTGTCTTCCCACACCGGGCACAATCGAATGTGAATAAAACCGGTGTTTAAAATTTATCTTCCACATGGCTGCCAATCCGGCAACCTTTTCCTTTTGATAATAGAATCAATTTACAAAAGTAGTATTTCACAGAAATTCAGAAGAAATAATCCCGGAATGAAGGCAAAAATGTTATTTACACAAAATTCCTTTTCCTGCGCTTTTTGCGACTTTGCGTTTAACTTTTTTCGCGCCAAAAGTCCGATGGAATATTTTCAAATCCGGCTTGTATTTCAGCCCAACTCCGGTTAATTTTTATCTGCGTCTAAATTATGTTAAAATACAAAAGAATTACCGCTTAACCTTATTCTGGAGATGGATTGATGAAAAATTTCAAATGGTTACTGGTTATAATTGCAACGGCATTGTCCGGAATACTTTCCGGGTGTGGAATACTAGGCGATAATTTGGAC
>JBAYVM010000041.1:0-11114 GCA_041674645.1 Victivallaceae bacterium
CAAGCCTTTCGCCGCCCGTTCATAGTCGCAATCCGACGCAATCGCACTGCCGTTAGTATGAAAATCGCAGTAATTCCCATTCAACGCAACCATATCGCCAGCAAAAAAGTTCATCACTTTAGTTCCGCATTCCTTTGCCGCCCAGCCTAGAAAATCCACATATTCACCGGTGGTCTTTTCAACTTCCTCTTTTTTGCCGCGGCAAAAATTTACTGCTCCGCCAAAAACAATCTCCATCTCCGGATTATTTAACTTAAATGTGGCGACTTTAGCCAGATACTCTTCCTGGTTCATGTCCGAAAAACGGTATTTCCAGCGCAGTTCAACACCATCATAGCCAATGGTTTTTGCCAGTTTTAACAGCGTGTCGAGCTTGCCAACACCTTCGTAATAATTTACATGAAGTAATACTTTCATCGTCCTGATTCCTTAACAATATTTATTTTGCGTAATAAGTTTATACTTTCTCAAATGCTTTTACAATCATGTCGATTTCTTTTTCGCCGTAACTTTCATAGATAAAAAGAATGAACTTCTCTTTAATCGCCTGCATGTTTATAACTTTTATTATACTCATGTTCCGGACATTCCCAGCTCAGCAACCAGTTTTTTTCAATGCCAAATTTATCCATGTTGGCAATGAATTTATTCAAATCATGCCCGTGCCAGTCGGGATGATTGTGCGCGTCGATAATTCTCATATTTAAACCTTTAATTTTTAACCTGCACCTTTTACGAAAGGCGCAAAATGAAATAGAAACATCCTTCCGAAACAGTAACGCTCAGCGTCTCAGCCGTCGGCAATGATGTTGTTTTATCTGAACATAGCGGAGTGATAAATTCAATCTGCCCGAAATCGCGCATAAGCTTGAAGTTCAGAACGGAAACAGTATTTTTCGGAATGATTTCAGTGATGACATTCAAAACTCACTTCCTTTGAGGTTGTGGAGGAAATAAAAAGTTTCAATAAATCTCCATTATTATAGCAAAACTAAACTGAAGCGTTCCGCAAGAAAATCAACCGAAAATCAAGCTTAATCGGAATAAATAGCGAGCTTGAAAGCGGCGTTACGCCGAATCAGTGCTTGGCTGTAAGGCGATAGCTTCCACCTAAAAAAACAGATTTTTATGAAGAACCGGAGTTGTTAGGAATTGGAGATTTGCTTTAAGCTCAATTCAGGCATAAAAATGGTCGGGATGACAAGATTCGAACTTGCGACCTTTTGACCCCCAGTCAAACGCGCTAACCAGACTGCGCTACATCCCGACCTGAATTTGAGCACCGTTTATTATGCTTCAGAAAGGCAAAAAATCAAGTTGGCAACGGAATTTATCGGAGAAAAGTTGCTTTTGCAGATGGTATTTTGTCGGGTCTAATATAAATTTTAACATCGAAGTTTATGTTAACATTTTTTAATCAAAAGACACAAGTACATGCGTTGGATTTTACTATTTTTCTTGTCGGTAGCGTCATTAATTACTCTAAGCATAATGAGCGGATGTACCTCAGGATTGGATTCCATTATAAACCCGTCGTCGATTCACCTGCCGGAAAAAACTATTAAAAAAACACCAGAAGAGAAGTCTGGCAATCTGTCTGTTCATGTGGTCACGCCGACAGACAAAGAAAATCCTGCAGCGAAAGCAGAAAATGTTGCGACCGAACCCGCTGAACAGAAGCGTTTAAATATAAATGAAGTGATTATTCAAGATAAAAACGGCAGTCGTTTTCTTTCCCGTGATTCTTTTGTGACCAGGTGGAATATTTTGGGTAGTTTTGATTATAACCCGGAAGATTTTAAAAAGAATGGCTTAGGCGGTGTTTTACATTATGAATTTATTCAAAACGAAAAAAATCTGACTGGTCGTGAATCCGGCGGGAAAAATGTTAACTGGCAACTGGTTAGATTTGAGACAGAAAAATATCCTGGAAAAATTGATATTGACCGGATTTATAAAAATTCAGGCAAACATTCAGCCGTTTACGCGGTGACATACTTACACTGCAGTAAGCCGCTTAACAATTTGATTCTTTATACCGGAAGCGCCGGTTATTTAAAAGTATGGGTAAATAATAAGCTGGTTCATGCTTTTAACCGGGAAATAAGAGCGGGCAAGTGGGACCAGGATGTTGTGCGTGGAATCAAGTTGCAAAAAGGCTACAATCTAGTTGTAGTGAAATGTATTTCAGTCAGTAACGAATGGAATTTTTATTTCCGGCTGGCGACTGAAGAGGACATTCCGCTGAAATTCATGCCGCTCTAAATCTCAACATTTTCAGTTTCAGCGGCAGATAAGATTGTCTGTTTCAACTTGTTCTAGCGAATGATGTTCTTCGACAGCTTTCTGCAATTTCAACGCCATGGAGACATCGCCCAGCAGCACTCCGCCAACCAACGCTCCGTCTTTGAAAAAAAGTTTCCGGTAGTTTAAATGCAACTCGTCCCGGGTGGAAATTTTTTTATATTCGCCGTCTTTATTGCCGATATCGCCGACAGAAAAAAGTTTAGTTCCGAACGCGGTCAGCCTGGCGCCGTAAATGGCAGGGATATAATTTATTTTATGACCGGCAATATTAGCTCCGGCAACCGCGCCCTGATCTCTGGCGGCATTCCAAAGCCCGATGAAGCGATCATTCATGCAGGAAGCACAATCTCCGGCGGCATAAATATCCGGGTCGCTGGTTTGCATATATTCATCAACGTCGATGGTGCGTTTGGTTTTCAGCAGGGCATCGTGTCCGAGTTCAATATTACATTTTACTCCGGCAGAGATGATGACGAGTTCGCATGGAATACGCTCGCCTGACTGAGTAAGCAAACCGTTCACCTGGTCGTGACCGCTGATGTGAGAGATGAATACGCCATAGCGGATTTTAATGTTGCTATTGGCTTTTATGGACATTGCGAATAATTCTGCGCCTTCAGCATCAATCTGGTTCGGGAGCATTGACGGGCAGGCTTCAACCACAGTTACGTTTACGCCGAGTTTGCTCAAGTTATCGGCAGTTTCCAGGCCAAGCAATCCGCCGCCGATGATGACGATATTTTTAATTCCTTTATCGATATTTTTTAATAAAGTGTCGAGGTCGTTTTTTTCTCTTAACGACAATACTCCCGGCAGTTCAACTCCCTGGATTGGCGGAATGAAGCATCTGCCGCCGGTGGCGATGAGCAGTTTATCGTATTTTTCCAATTGTCCGCCTGCCAGACTGACAGTTTTGTTTTTACGGTCGATAGAAGTAATTATGGTTCCCAAATGTAAACGAATATTTTGTTCGTGATAGAATTTTTCCGGTTTGATGTAGAATTGAATATCGCTCAATGTTTCAGAAATCATTCTGGTTAATGCGGGACGCCGGTAAGGCAGCACATTTTCTCTGGAGAAAATATCAATTTGAGCGTTTGCGTCAAGTTCGCGTATTTTACTTGCAGCTTCCACTGCGGCAATCCCGGAGCCGATAATAACGACTTTCATAAAATTCCCTCACGGTTGTTACAAACAAAATAACCGTACAAACCGGAAAATCAACACAATGCGCTTTAATTTATGTGCTGACAAGGTAAATTAAACAGCTTAAGGATATATAAAATGAATAAACTGCATTTTTTCAAAGACTATCTGATTGAGAAATACGGGAAGCCGTTGTACCGGATTCCAATCGACTTGCCGTTGAGTTGCCCAAACCGGGAAAATAACTCCGGTCGGGGATGTATCTATTGTGCCGATGACGGCAATCGCGCCAGACATTTGCGGCACAATTTATCGTTGGGCGGTCAGGTACATGATGGCATTGATTATGCCACACGGCGTTATCAGGCGGAGCCGCCGTATATTGCGTATTTTCAGTCTTTTTCCAATACTTATGGCGAGGTTGAACAACTTCGCCAATATTATAATGACGTTCTGGCGCTGGCGGATTTTGCCGTCGTTATTATTTCCACCCGCCCGGATTGTCTGCCTGTTCCGGTGTTGGATTTGCTGAGTGAATTAAATAACCGTTATGAATTGTGGATTGAACTTGGAGTTCAGACTTCCAATGACGAAACGCTGGAAATTATCCGTCGCGGACACCGGTTTGAAGCGGTGAAACAGGCCGCCGCAACTTTGAGTGAACGCGGTATTCGCTGTGCTGCGCACGTCATCCTCGGACTGCCCGGCGAATCTGCGTCAGACTTCCGTCAAACCGCCGTAGACATCGCCGCGCTGCCGTTTTCAGCCGTAAAAGTCCATAATCTGCTTGTTCTGAAAAATACCCCATTGGCAAAAATGTATGCCAATCCGGCATTTACGCCGTCAATTAAACCGTTGAACGAATATGAGTATGCGGCGGCGGCAGTGGAATTTCTGAAGTTAATTCCCGACCGTTGGAATATCATGCGGCTTACCGCCGATGCTGATGAAAAAGAGATTATCGCGCCGAAGTGGTGGATGAAGAAAGGACAGTTCCTGGAGTTTTTTAAAGACTGTTTTGATAAAATAAGTGAAGGCGCTTTTCAGGGAGTAAAAACTGAAGACGGTTCCTTCACTCTGTATCACCCTGAATTCCGTCAACATTTTCATACCGTTGCCGGAGCTGAAACCGAAGCGGTGAAAAAGTTTACTGAACCGTCAAAACTGGAATTACGCCTCAAAGAAAAAGAATTAGTGACGTTGTTGGATATCGGCTTCGGCCTGGGACATAATGTGGTCGAAGCGGTTAAGGTTGCGGAAAAGACGGGCGCAGGACGACTGGCAATTACGACGTTGGAATATGATTTAAGAACATTAACTGCGGCGCAACGGCTTTTTCCGTCAGACAGTTTGCATTGCCGGATAATTTCGGCTTTGCTGGAAAATGGCTGCTGGCAGGGAAATTTTTCCGAAGTGAAACTTATTGCCGCTGATGCGCGGAAGTCGGTCTGCGAATTGAAAGATAAATTTGATATAATTTTCATGGATGGATTTTCTCCGGACAAAAACCCGGAACTTTGGTCTTTTGATTTTATCCGTCAGTTAAAAAAGTTAATTTCGAGAGATGGCATTTTAACGACTTATTCCAGTGCGTATCCAGTGCGCGGCGCATTGTTGCGCGCCGGATTTAACGTTGGAGAATCTAATCCTTTCGGGCGCAAACGCAGCGGCACGGTGGCGGCCCTGAGTCGGGATATGATAGAAATTCCACTTAATGAAAAAGAGCTGAATATTATTCTGCGGTCAACCGCAGGAGCCGCATATCGCGATTCCGGGCTTGACGGACAGGGTTCCGAGCTTTTGGAACAGCGCGTTAAGCTGGTAAAAAAACTCAGGGAACGAGGAGTTCCCAAATGGCATAAATAGCCGGCATGGAATTTTGTCCGATATATTTCAATGATAATTAACGATTAAGGAATAAAAATGATTAAGTATCAAGAACCTTTATTCAGGCCTCCGGCAGAGGCCGACAGTCTGATTTTTCAGGTGGCATACGGTTGTCCGCATAACTCCTGCCGTTTTTGCGGAATGTACAAAGGCGTGAAATATTCCGTCAGAGATATCCGGGAAGTGGTTGCAGAATTTGCCGCCGCAGGAAAATATTATTCTACTACACAGCGAATTTTTCTGGCAGACGGCGATGTTATGGCGCTTCCGTTTGAAACCATTAAGCTTTATTTAACGGAACTGAATAAACATTTTCCGCAGCTTTCCAGAGTCAATGTTTATGCCAACGGCAGTTCGATTCTGGATAAAACGGCGGAACAGTTAAAAGAGCTCCGCGCATTAAAATTGACTTCGCTGTATCTTGGGTTGGAGAGCGGCGACCAGGAAATACTGGACTTGGTAACCAAAGGCGAATCCGTCTCCGAGATGATTAAAGCCGTTCAAATTGCTCAAGCTTCAGGCATGAGATGTTCTGTAATGTTACTGCTCGGGCTGGGCGGCAAAAAACTTTCGATGCGCCATGCGGAAAAAACTGCCGAAGCGTTGAATGAAATGCAACCGAGACTGTTGTCCGCTTTGCGTTTTATTGAAGTTCCGGGAACAAAAATGTATGCCGGTTACGAAACGGTTACGGAATATGAAGCGGTCAGAGAACTTCGTGAGATTATAAGCCGACTGGAGTTGAGCAAAACCGTTTTTCGCGCCAATCACACCTCAAACCCAGCGCCTTTGAGTGGTCGCTTCCCGCATGATAAAAATGTTTTGCTGGCAGAACTCGACTATCTGCTTAAAGGAAATCAACTTGACCGTTCCGGACCGGGAATAACGCCGTTTATGTTATAGACGTAACAAAACGGCGTAATCTTCCCCTGTAAGCATAGAATTTCGGTTAGAGAAGTTCTGAAAAAGGTATCCATGCCAGCTGGAAGTAGTGTCTTCCAAAGCCGAAGAACGGACCCATGCCCGGCAACCAGGCAAAACCTAGTTTCCAGCCGTTTGCTTCATAGCTGTCAATAGTTTCAAAACATACGAGGCATGCCAGGTTTAACTCAAAACCGGAACTCATGCGGACACCTTCGCTATTGTAGAGCTTGTCGCGTATCAGATAGAACGCTGGAAACAACATAGTGAATTTCTGTACTTCAAAATATTTGTCGTTATCAAAACTTCCAAGTGCTACCCAATATAAGATGGGGAATGTTGGCATTGCATTAGCTGTCCATTTGTCGGTGTAATGAGTTACACCGTCAAAAGTCTTCCGCATTTCAATCCAGTCCGGATCTCGATCCATATGTCGCGCAAATTCCAAATTCTCTTTTGTGAGAGTCGGGCCGCCCACTTGATGCGTAAGTGAACCGCATGAGCACATCAGACATGTCAGCAGACCAGTTGCTGCACACAATAAAAATCTTTTCATTTTAACTGTCTCCTAATTTGTACAAGATTACTGGAAAACAAAACTCTTTATACATTATAATAACTTGAATTTTTAATATAGCAAAGAACGTCACAAAAATTTTATCGTCACGTTTTAGATATTAATGAGAAAAACTTTTCCACCACTGCGGGATCTAAAAGCGTAATGTGTTATGCATAAATATTTTATGTATAAAATATCTGTCACACTCCACTGCAAGTTCAGAGTTTAGTAAAAGTGGATAATTAAGCGCCCGTCTTTGCAATCGCATAAAGACCAGTCTGTTCAGGTATCGACCAATTCTCCACAGGACAGAGAAACTGACGGCGGAGGCATCACACATTTACAGCCAAATAAAAATGTCTTTTAGACAACATTACTCACACCGCCAAAAGTGGCAGGGAAAAATTAGTTTTGTTCAAATTTGTAATCATTCATCAATGAGATATAGTGAAAAAGGCGTTATTCCAGATAAAAGAATTATGCCCAAATACCGCTTTCAGTTTACGTTTTTACCACAACGGAAAAATGAAACTGGAGCATAACGCTGGAGGTTTTTGTAAATGAGCCGAACTATCGTTAATCAAGTCGTCGCTGTTCTGACATTTTCCGTGATTTGTCTGGCATTTCTGCCAATAACCTCCGACGCATGCACACGTTGCGTTTACCTGGGACCAAATGACACCGTCATTGTCGCCCGGTCAATGGATTGGGCGGAAGATCCCGGCACTAACCTTTATTGTTTTCCGCGCGGCATGAAACGCAACGGCGCAGCGGGGCAGAATTCTATCGAATGGACCAGCAAATACGGCAGCGTCATCTGCGCATTTTACGGCGTTGCCACCGTTGACGGCATGAATGAAAATGGCTTAGTGGCTAACGTTCTGTATCTGGTTGAATCCGACTATGGTAAGCCGGAAGGAACGCAGCGAACACTTTCCATCAGCGCCTGGGGGCAATATGTGCTGGACAACTTTGCCACCGTCGCCGAGGCCGTTGAAACATTGAGCAAAGAGCCGTTTGTAATTATCGCTCCGATTCTGCCCAACGGGGCTCCTGCTCAAGGGCATCTGGCGCTTTCCGACCCTACCGGTGACTCGGCAATTTTTGAATATGTAAAAGGCAAACTGATTATCCATCACGGGCGCGAATACCAGGTTATGACCAATTCTCCAATTTTCAGCCAGCAACTTGCGCTTAATAAATACTGGGAACAAATTGGCGGATTGACATTTCTCCCCGGAACTAACCGCGCCGCCGACCGCTTTGCCAGGGCATCATTTTACATCAACGCTATTCCCAAAACTGATGTCAGCAAAAAAGCTGTCGCTTCTGTTTTCAGCGTAATTCGCGGCGTTTCAGTGCCACTGGGACTAACAACGCCCGGAGAACCCAACATTTCCAGCACAATTTGGCGAACTGTATATGACCAGAAAAGCAAAATACTGTACTTTGACTCTGCTACCAGTCCGACAGTCTTTTGGGTGACTCTGAGCGATTTGGACTTTAAGGAAGGCGCACCGGTGAAGGAATTGATTTTATCCGGCGGTGAAACCTACAATGGCAACTCGGCCGGAAAGTTCACGAAAGCGGAACCGTTCAAATTTCTGCCAGCCGCCGAAAAATAACTAATCTTACCTTGCAAAAAACTGGCAGAATGTCGTTTTTTAATTGCTGATTGTAAAAAAAGAACGCTCATTTTTTGCCCGCATGTTGACTTTAACATTATTAATGTTATAATTAACAACATGAAAATAAAACCTGAAAAATCAATAGCGGAAGTAGCGCGCAAGTGCAAAGTAAGCGCCATGACGGTAAGTCGGGCGTTGCGCGGCAATCCGTTGGTCAAGGAAGCAACCCGGCAGCAAATTGTCGCGGTTGCCGAACAGCTTGGTTATATCCGTTCACCGCGCATGGGGCGACCGGCTGCAACCGGCAACGAACCGGTGCCAAAAGTTCAATTGATTGCCGGAACGATTGGTCGCGGTATGGCGGTATTTCATTCACGCTTATTGACTTCGATAGAACAACAGCTTTCGCAAAACGGCTACGAATGCGTGGTGCGAACTTGCGACGGAAATTATCAGCAATTCCTGCAACTGCTGGAAAATGTCCGTAATTCTGATGCGGCCGGAACAATGATTGTCGGGAATTTTGTTGCCGAACAACTTAAGGCGTTACTGGAAATCAATCATGACGCAGTTCTGCTGGACAATCCTGGCGAACCGGCCATTGAAATTCCTTACAGTTCTTTTGCATTTGACAACTGCGAAGCGGCGAGAATTGCGGTGCGACATCTGACGAATTGCGGACGCCGCAAAATTTTGTTGATAAACGGCGCTCCTGAACATTTTTTCTCCCGCGAAACAGAACAAGGCTACCGCGAGGCTCTTAATTGCAAAAATATAAAAATTGATGACAAACTGATTTTGCATACAGATTTTACTGCGGATAACGCTTATGAGATGACCGTTTCGGCGCTTAATTCCGGCTTGCAGTTTGATGCAGTTTTTACTAATGACGAAATGGCCTCCGGAGTTTACCGGGCGTTGTTGGAACGTAATTTAAAAATACCGCAGGCTGTTGCGGTTTGCGGTTGCGACGGGCTTCCGATAGGGATGCATCTTTTTCCGCGTTTGACCTCAGTTGTGCTGGATTATGAAGCTCTGGGCAAAATGGCAATAAAATATATTCTGGAATCCGGCAACGAACGTTGTGTTCCCTGCCGGGTGCGATTACTGCCATCACTGGAAATCCGGGAAAGCACTGTCTGCTGAATGTTGTATGTATTAATTGTGATTTTATTCCGTTAAAGTAACGGAAATTTTTTCTAATAAGAACATGGGAAATTCATTTTTTTGAGAATTTTCCGCCAATGCAGGAGGTTGCAAATGGGCTATCTAATTCAACAGGAATCGGAAAAACGGCTGGACAATGTCCGCAAACTGCTCGAAGCCAAAAAACTTGATCTGGCGCTGGTTTACTACGACGAATTCAACATCGGTAACGGCTGGTACATGACCGGTTGGTGTCCGCAATTCGAAAGCGGCGCCGTATTGATTCCGCGCAAAGGAACGCCAATGCTACTCGGCGGCCCGGAAAGTGAACCCTTTGCCAAAATGGACAGCGCAATCACTGAAACGCGCAATTTCCCCGTCTTCATGGTTCCGGATGAAGAATATCCGAACGCCACCATCATTGATTTCCCGGCGCTGTTTGCTGAACTGAATAAAACCCTCGGCGCGGTTAAACGCGTTGGTCTGGTCGGAGCTGGCAGAATGCCTGCCGCTTGCTACAAAGGCATTGTTGACGGCTTCGCCGGAGTGGAACTGGTGGACATGACTGACGATTATGTTAAGCTCAGATATAACAAGTCCACCTGGGAAATCGAACAGATTCGCGCGGCATTTAATCTGGCAGACCATTGCTATGACGCGATGAAAACAAAAATCACCGATGGCGTATCGGAAATTGAAATCGCCGCCGCCGGGGAATTTGCCGCCAGGAGTCGTGGCGCCAGCGGATTCGGGTTCAGCGCAATCGTCGGCAGCGGAGCGCGCGCCAATGCGGTTGTTCCTACTGCCAGCTCCAAAAAAGTACAGAACGGCGAAATGGTGATGATTGGTCTGGCTCCGAAAGTTAACGGTTATGCCGGAGTCATGGGCGACGCGTTGCCGGTCAACGGCAAGTATACCGCCCGTCAGCAGGAATGTATCAAATACTTGCGCGAAGCGTTCTGCCTGACCAAAGAACAGCTCGTGGTCGGCAAGACCGGACGTGAAATTGATGCTCCGGCGCGTGCTTACTTTGAAAAACACGGCTTTACAAAATATCTGGTCTGCCCGTTTGCTCACACCATTGGTCTGCACGAAGCGGAATCTCCGTTCTTCGGTCCCGGCAGCAACGATGTGCTGGTTCCCGGCATGACGATTTGCGTTGATGTCAGTTTCTTCGGTCATCCGGAATTTCACGGTGTCCGCATTGAAACCGGTTATGAAATAACTGCCAAAGGCGCCGTGCCGTTCAGTCCGAAAATGGACAAACTTCACACAACTATTTAAGGAATATCCAGCCATGAAAGCTGCTTTTGATGTGGTGTTGGGAATTGATATGGAAACCGATATCGGTTCTTTTACCAGCGATTACGAAGGCGTGAGGCACGGCACTCCCCGTCTGCTTGAAATCATGCGGCGGCAGGATGTCCGTGCCACTTATTTCTGGACCGGCCACGCGGCGGAAAACAACCCGGAAACCGTGGCGGCGGTATGCGTTGCCGGCCATGAAACCGGGTGTCACG
>JBAYVM010000042.1:0-11052 GCA_041674645.1 Victivallaceae bacterium
CCGTTTTCCACCTTTTCTACAATCGTTCCCTTGCAAGACTTACACATGATAATTTCCCTTCTACTTTATTATTTTAAATTCCGAAACAAACAAACAATTATCTTTATAAATTTGGTATACATCGTTATTATAGCTTATATAAATCCTCAATACCTCCTGCATATTATGGAGTTTTTGCAATATTTTATCATCAAACAAAAATCAGCATTAAGTTCAATTAAAAAATACGCCGGATTGATTTAGTTTTATTCCTCGTATCAAAGTGGCAACAACGCTCAAAAAACACTATTTTTATATTCATACAAGGTCTGCGCTACCAGCGAACTATATTAACCTTCAAAACGCTGTTGTCAGCTGTTATGAATAAATTTTCATTCAATCCGCCTTGAAAAATTGTTTCAAACTTGGTATCTTGAGTAAATTATAAAATTTTACCAGCAAGGATGCAAATGCAGGAAAGAGCGAAAATAACGAGAGAAAAAGTTTTGCAGACGGCGATAGAACATTTTTCCGCCAGAGGTTTTTTCGGCGCCAGAGTGAATGATATTGCCGACGCTGCCGGAGCAAATAAACAGCGGATTTACGCCAATTTCCAAAGCAAATCCGGATTGTTTGAAGCCTGCTTGAAACGCGTATTCGAAGAAGTTTCTCTCTTTTCGGAAAAATCCCGGAAGCAAGTCATCAATGAACCGGAAAAACTCACGGCCGTACTGCTGGAAGATTTTATGTCGATTCATAAAAAATATCCGCATTTCTGGCGAATGCTGGCCTGGGCCAACCTTGACGATGAGGTTGCCGTTGAACAGCTTACCGGAATCCGCAAAAAAGAAGATTTGATTATCCGGCAGGCGTTTGAACAGGCACAAAAACGAGGTGCGATAAAAAAAGAGTTGTCCTTCGAAACTTACCTGTTCACCTTAATGGCAGTTTCCTACTTTTACAGTTCCAACCGGAAAACTTTAGCCCGCACGCTCTCACCGGCAATTTATACTTCCGGTGGCCGAGAACAGTTAATGCGTGAAGTCACCAGCATGCTCTCTTGAGCCCGGCGTTGCCGAAAGCAAGAAAAATGAACAGGCAAAAAAAGTTATAAAATGCGGAAGTTCTAAAATTTACCCATATATTTTTACGTTTGTATTTTTTCGTGCCAGAGTTGAATTAATCTACAAGATATGCTCTAATTTTGAGTTGGCAAAATATAAATTTAAAGAACGGAAATTAACTATGAGGATTTTAATCATGGCGGCATCATTACTGGCAATGCAAACTGCAACCGAAGCGAAAACTTTGGATATTTATGTGGGAACTTACACCCAAAAAAGTTCATCTAAAGGAATTTATCATTCCGAACTGGATTTAACTACCGGCGCGATGTCCGGGCCGGAACTGGCAGCGGCAACTCCGAATCCAAGTTTCATCGAAATAAATCCTGACGGAACACGGCTTTACGCAGTAGGTGAAGGCAAAACCGGAACGGTATCCGCATTTTCTATTGACCGGAAAACAAAAAAACTTACGTTGTTGAATAAGGTTGATTCCGGCGGTTCGTCACCATGTTATCTTTGTCTTGACCGGAGCGGAAAATTTTTACTGGTTGCCAATTACGGCGGCAGCGTAGCGGTCTTGCCGGTGAACTCCGATGGCAGCCTGGCGGCGGCGGCTTGCGTGATAAAACATCAGGGTTCAAGCGTCAATCCGAAACGCCAGAAGGAGGCCCATGTTCACAGTGTCAATGTCAGTCCGGACAATCGTTTCGTTTTTGTCGCCGATTTGGGCATGGACAAAATCTTGATTTACCAGTTGAATGAGAAAACTGGTCAACTTGAGAAAAACATTCCAGCTTATGCGCAGTTAACACCGGGCTCCGGACCAAGACATTTCACCTTCCACCCGAACGGCAAATTTGCCTATGTAATTAATGAATTGAACGAAACCGTAATCGCTTTCAGTTACAATGCCATCAATGGCGAATTGAAAGAAATTCAAACCATCTCCACCCTGCCCGCAGATTTTAAAGGCATCAGTTGGTGCGCGGAAGTGAAAGTTCATCCCAACGGACAGTTTCTTTACGGTTCCAATCGCGGTCACGACTCGCTGGCAGTCTTCAAAATAGATCAGGAAAAAGGCACATTAACCGCCATCGGTTACCAAAAAGCCGGAATTAAAAATCCCCGCCACTTCAATCTTGACCCATCGGGAACTTTTTGTCTGACGGCAAATCAGGATGGCGACAGTATCTGTTCATTCCGCGTCAATCAGCAGTCTGGAATGCCGGAACCTGCGGCGCTTCCAATCGCAATTGGCAAACCGGTCTGCGTAAAATTTCTGCCGTAAGCAGCGGAAGTCGAAGGCAAGAAAAAGTATACAGGCAAGAAAAGTAAACAAGGGGGTTAAGCGTTAAAAACCAATATTGGAAAAACATAAAATTCTTGATTTGCTGAAAGTGAAATTCAGGGTGTCTAATCGAACGCCCGTTTCAGTCTCGCACGACAAGGAACGTTCGCAAGCTCACAGAAATGCTTTGAGCAGGAAGAAGGGAAGTTGAAAATCAAAAAAAAATCCGACTTCCAATTGAACCCACGCGCCTGTTCAATTAATGAGCTCTGGAAACTAAAGCAGCCTGTATGTTTTTATTTACGAGCGCAGTGATTGAAAAACAAACCAGTTAACTTTTTTCTTAAAAGAATATCCTTTTAATTTGAACGGAATATTGAATATCCAACAAGAAATTACCAACTGATGAAGTGCAAAAAAAACTAAACTCTCCACCACCAATGTCTTTCTTTCAGCGTTTCCCAAAATTCTTCTCGGAGATAACCGGCGGCCGCCCCGATAAGCAATGCGCCGCCGCCGATAAAAATCCATTCGTAAAAGCAGGATTTTTCCAAACCACTTTTATCTAAAACAAAATAGCCCAGTACAGCGCCAAAAATCGCGCCGAAAAAGAGATGGAGACAAAATAGCGGCCAATTAGTTTTTTCTTCGCCTTCAGCCATATTTTGTCTCCTTCATCCCAATTACGCCAGAAGGCGATTAATGATGGGAAAAAATGCGTTCAGGAGCGTAATAAAGCGCCACACCGAGTTCATTCGCCCGGTGAATAACTTCAGCGTCACGCAATGAACCGGAAGGAGCGATAATCGCGGTGACTCCGGCTTCAGCGGCGACTTCAACGCCATCCTGGAACGGGAAGAAACCATCGCTGGCCATAACCGCGCCGTCAATGGAATTTTCGCCTTGATATTTTTCCCGGTATTTAACGATAGCCTGTTCAACCGCGCCCACCCGATCCTGTTCACCGGTGCCGACGGACAGCGTTTGTCCGTTTTTGACAATTACCACGCCGTTGGAACGAACGCTGATATTGGTGTACCAGGCGAACAGCAAGTCTTCAAGTTGTTCTTTTGAGGCTCTGATTTCAGAAACCTGCCGACCGACGCGGCTGTTTTCAGCTTCCGCCGGTTTGAGGTCATTTACAGAACGGAGAGAAGTCAGCAACGGAGCGGCGATTACCAGCGAACCGTCGGCAAGAACTTTCATAGTGTTGGTTTTTTCTGCGTCATCACCGGTAAACTTCGGCAGATTTGCCGGATTACCGCATTGTAAAACTCTAATATGTTTATTGAGCTTATAAGTTTCACTGTCGTTGAAAATATCCAGAACGCCATCAGCATATTCCGGAGCAACTACGCATTCAACGAACGAGCCCATAATTTCACTGGCAGTGTCGGCATCGACTTTAGTATTGAATGCCACTGCGCTGCCGAAAGCGGCGCGGGCATCGGCATCACGGCCTTTGATATAAACATCTTTCAGGCTCTCGCCGTGGCGCATCACGGCGGCGCCGCTGGGATTGACGTGTTTCATTACCGCACAGGCCGGAACGTTGAAAAACTTAACGATATTCAATGCGTATGAAATATCTTCAAGATTGGTCTGCGAGAGTCCGCTTTTGCCATCTTTCAGCACTTTCATGTCGCCGATGATGCAAATTTTGTCTGCTGGTTTGTAATATGCCGCTGGTTGATGCGGATTAGTTCCATACCTCAAATCATTGACTTTAATGTACTTTTTTCCGCCGATTTCGATGGTTTCGGCAAAATCTCCGACATTTTTTGACAAATAGCTATTGCGATTAAGCTCTTTAGCTGACATCTTATTGCTCCTGTTTAAAATTTTTAGTTTCTTTTTCGCGTTTAAAACTTACAACGTTTTGCGAAGTTCGCAAATTGAGCTATTGTTTAAATCACGAAAAAAAGGATTAACGCGGAAAAGGTATGAATTCGCATAAAGGTATTTTTATAACATTTGAAGGGCCGGAAGGCGCGGGCAAAACAACTCAGATGCAGTTGTTGAAAACATATTTCGAGGAACAGGGACGTAAATGCGTTACAACTCGTGAGCCGGGCGGAACTCCGCTGGCGGAATGTTTACGGCAGATGGTAAAACATCATACTGGCGACGAGCCGGTTTTTAACGAAACCGAGTTGTTGCTGTTCGCCGCCAGTCGTGCTCAGCACGTCCGGTATCTAATTAAACCGGCGCTGGAGCAAGGATTCATCGTCCTTTGCGACCGTTTCGCCGATTCCACCGTCGCGTATCAGGGGTTTGCCAGAAATCAGGATATGGATTTTGTCAAACAGCTAAACCGGTACGTTGTCGGCGACTGTATTCCGGACTTGACCATTCTGATTGACCTGCCGTCGGAAGAAGGTTTCAGACGAGCCGCAGCGCGAAACGAAACAGACCGGATTGAAAGCGAAACTCTGGCTTTCCATCACGCCGTCAGGAGCGGATTTCTAAAAATAGCGGAACAGGAACCGGACCGGGTGAAAATTGTTCCATCTCAAGACGCTCCAGAAAAAACCTTTCAGAAAATCCTGGAAATAATAAAAAATGCTGTTTAAACATTACGCTAAAAAGTTTCCGATACAAGTTGAATGTCTGTTGCGCGCCAAAGTCTCAGGACGTCTGGCGCATGCCTACATACTTCATGGCGACACGCCGGACATCCGCAAAGATTTTGCCGCAGTGCTTAGTCAAATTGCGATTTGTCCCAATCATCTTTCAGACGGCTCGCCCTGCGGAGAATGCAGAATCTGCCGCCAATTGGAGCAAGGCGCTTACGCTGAACTTTACACGTTAATGCCGGTCGGGAAAACCTGGCAGATTCCCGTCGGCGACCGCAAAAATCCCGAACCTAATACCGTCCGCTGGTTTGAGGAACAATTTTATTTGACCAGCACATTGACCGCCAATAAAAAAATCGGCATTATTTTCGATGCCGACCGGATGAATACGGAATCACAGAACGCATTTCTAAAAACTTTGGAAGAGCCTCCGGCTGACTGTTTTTTCATTCTCGCCACTGGCAACCCTTCCGCGATGCTGCCGACCACCCGTTCACGTTGCCAGACTTTGCTGTTATTGGAAAATCGTTGTGTGTTTGATTTCGAAAACAGTGGCAAGCTGTTTGAAAGTCTCTGCAAACTCCAGTTTCAGGCTGCCGGGAATTTAATTATCGCGGAACAGAGCGCCGCTGAGGTAATCCGAATATCCGACCATCTAAAAGACGCGGCCGCCAACCGGATTGATGCCGAATGGCAGGCAAAACTTGAACAATCCAAAGAGCTGGAACCGGCAGTGCGCAAACGTATAGAAAAACAATTTGACGCGGCAGTCGCCGGCGAATATATAAAAGAACGGAATTATTTCATCGGCGCAATCCACACCTGGTTCGCTCAAACCTACCAGCTAAGTTGCGGCGTCCAGCGTTCCACCCTGGCCAATCCGGAAATCTTCGATAACCTTGACATTCCGGAAACCATCAATAAAGATGCGGCGCACCGGGCATTGCAGGAAGCGGAAAAACTTATTTACGATCTCCGTTTTAATGTTAACGAAGAACTCGCATTCCGTTCTTTCTGCCTCAATGTCGCAGTCAAGTAAAACATTGCTTTCCGAAGTTATTACGGCAAAAAAAGCCTCCGCGAAGACTTGCAAATATTGATAATCGCAGTAGATTCTATATTTGGTTTTTATCTAAAGTTGACAACGTAACTAACACGAGCTAAAACTCAAAAGGGATTTTATAATGAGCAAGAAATACAGAATTGCCGTGCTTCCCGGTGACGGAACCGGACCGGAAGTGGTTGCCGAAGGAATGAAAGTTCTTGAAGCTGCGTCAAAAAAATTTGGTTTTACTTTTGACCAGCAGACTTTTGACTGGGGCGGCGACCGCTACCTCGCCACCGGCAACGTCCTTCCAGATGATGCTGCAGAAACATTGAAAAAATTTGACGCGATATTTCTTGGCGCAATCGGACATCCGAAAGTCAAGCCGGGAATCCTGGAAAAAGGTATTCTGCTGAAACTGCGCTTCGATTTGGATCAATACATCAATCTGCGTCCGGTAAAACTCTATCCGGGCGTGGAAACTCCGCTGGCCAACAAAAAACCGGAAGACATTGATTACGTTGTTGTCCGCGAAAACACCGGCGGTATTTATAACGGCATTGGCGGAATTTCCATGAAAGGCACCAAAGATGAAGTTGCTATTCAGTCTATGGTATACAACCGCACTCAGGTTGAACGCTGCTTGAGATACGCTTTTGAATGTGCGCAAAAACGTCATACCAAAGCTAATCCGTGGCGCGGACTGAAACCGGAAGATATTGCAGCCGGCAAGACCAGCCAGTTGACGCTTTGCGGGAAAACCAATGTTCTGACTTTCGTTTTCGATCTCTGGGAAAGAGCATTTTATGAAGTGGCCAAAGATTATCCGACGGTAAAAACCGATTATTGCCACGTTGATGCCACTTGCATGTGGATGATTAAGAACCCTGAGTGGTTCGATGTCATAGTCACCACAAATATGTTCGGCGACATCATCACCGACCTCGGCGCCATGACACAGGGCGGAATGGGCATTGCGGCTGGCGGCAACATCAATCCTGCTGGCGTAAGCATGTTCGAGCCTATCGGCGGTTCAGCTCCGAAATACACCGGTCTGGGCGTAATCAATCCGTTGGCAGCAATTTCAGCCGGCGGCATGATGCTTGAATTCCTCGGTGAAAAAGCGGCCGCTCAAGCCATCGAGAAAAGCGTTACCTTTGTTACCGGCAACAAAATGAAATCCATGGCGGCTGGCAAGATGGGTTATTCAACCAGTCAGGTTGGAGATTTAGTAGTAGAAAATCTCTGAGGTTAAATTTGCCTCTGATGAACAATATTAGCAAAAATTCAGATAATCACTGCCGCCACAGCGGCAGTGATTATTCTTTTTTCAGAACCGCCCGCCTGCAAGGTTATCACCAGTCTGAACTACCGCAGGAGTTGCAAAACTGTCTTGCTAATCCGGATTTGTTATTGCGGTCGGCGGAAATTTTGAAAAATTCAAAAACGACCACCGCCGGACTGTTCTCAGCGCCCGACAGAAAATATTTTATTAAGCGTTACAATAACAAAGGTTTTCTGCATACCTTGAAATATGCTTTCCGGCGCAGCCGTCCGTTAAAAACGCTTGATGTGTCAATCAAATTGTCCGCGCTGGGAATAATTGTTCCGGAAGTTTTCGCGGCGGGAATAGAGAAGAAATATTTCCTGCCACACTGCGGATATTTGGTTACAGAATCTTTCCCAAAACCCATGACAGCCGCTGACTCAATAGCAGAACTGACGTTAAAAAATAACTTTCCAAATTTTGTATCCGGAATCTGCGGAATCTTGAAAAAAATGCATGATTCCGGCATCGCGCATGGCGACTTAAAAATGCCAAACATTCTCTGCCTGAAAAAGCCGACTGACGCTTTTGAGTACGGATTGCTGGATTTCGATGGCGCGAAAATTTCCACTCATCCCCTGCCCCGCCGGACGAGAATAAAAGAACTGGCGCGAGTAATATCTTCCTGGTATCGCGTCTGCCGCGCGGCAGGAATTGAACTTAATGATACAAACGCAGTAAAAATCGCGTTTATTAATAAATATTTTGAATTTACCGGACACGATTTAACTGGAAAGAAAATTGACCGCCGGATTGACTATCTGGCCGGACGAGTGAGGAAAAACTGAATGACTGATTCCGGAAAATGGTTTTTATGGCTGGATGAAAAGCGCAGCCCATATTTGAATATGAGCATAGATGAACTGTTACTGACGGATTCCGCCAGCACGGGTGCGCCTGTGGTGAGATTTTACGGCTGGGACCGACCGGCAGTTTCGATTGGTTACGTTCAAAGTTATGATGCCGCGCCGCATCATACCCACACTGTAGTCAGGCGGCCGACCGGCGGCGGCGTGGTTTATCATAATCATGATTTGACTTACACGGTGGTAATTCCAGCTGGGCATCAGATTTGCGAACTTGACCGTACGGAAAGTTACCATGTTTTTCACCGGGCAATTCAGTGTGCGTTAGGGGAGTTTGGAGTTCAAGCCTCACTGTCCAGTTCCGAAAGTGCGCCAGTTGACCGGGCGACAATGCAATGTTTTGTCACGCCAACCCGTTACGATGTCGTCGGGAACGGTAAAAAATATGCGGGCGCGGCACAACGCCGGACGCGTGACGGCATTCTCCATCAAGGCAGCATTGACCTGGCAGTCGCAGACGGCAATCGTGAACTGCTGATTGAAAAATTAATCACGGCGTTGCAAACTCAATTTGCAATCGAGTTTATTGAGTTTAATGTCTCTAAAAGTCTCTTCGACCGCGCAACGGCGCTGGCCGGAACGAAATATAGTACGGAAGAGTGGAATAAACATAAACATCTGGTTAATTAAAATATGCCTGAAGACATTGAAAAATTGAAGTTGAAAATAAATTATAACTTCAAAAATAAAGCCTTGTTGCGCGAAGCGTTGACTCACCGTTCATACGCAGTGGAAAGCAGCCTGAAATATGACAATCAACGACTGGAATTCCTTGGCGATTCCGTATTGCAAATTATTCTGACAGAATATCTTTATCTCCAATATCCGTCTGAACCTGAAGGTACGATGTCAAAAATTCGTTCCGCCATGGTTCAACAGGAAACCCTAGCGCAATTAGCGAGAAAATTCAATCTTGGCGCTTTTCTGCTGGTAGGCCGTGGCGAACAGGAAACCGGTGGCAATGACCGCGACTCAACCCTCTCTGACTTGTTTGAATCACTGCTCGGAGCGTATTATCTGGACGCAGGCATTGATGAGGTTAAAAAATTCATTTTGGATGTGATGCTGGAAGAATTTCCAGAACCGATAAAGTTGTTATCCGGTCTCAATCCGAAAGGCATTCTTCAAGAATATTCTCAAAGAAAATGGGGAATGGCTCCGGAATATACCGTAATCAACGTAACCGGCCCGGATCACAGCCCCTGTTATGAGGTGGAAGTGAAAGTCAATAAAGTAGTTGCCACCGGAACCGCGAAAAATAAAAAACAGGCGGAAAGTAAAGCCGCAAAAAATGCGGTGGAATTAATTGCTGAATTTGACAGTTCCATAAAAGACATATTGTAGTTAAAATAATTAAAAACGATCGTTTCTAAATACTTCATTCGAGGAGAAGTGTTATTATGAAATACAGTTTACAATTTCCCGGAAAAATTATTTTTGGAGCTGGAACATACAGTTTGCTTCCAGAATATCTGCCGTTTGACACCAGAATACTGCTGGTAACTGGACGACACGCGGAACACAGCGGACTGGTTGACGGAATGTTCAGCCTGCTCAAAGGTCATGAAGTTATTTCCAGTTCATCCATTGCTCCGGAACCATCATTACAGGAAGTGGACAATCTACTTAAAGCCGGGCGTTACAACGAAGTAAACGCCGTAGTCGCCATCGGCGGTGGCAGCGTTATCGACTGCGGCAAAACTGCGGCGGCATTAATTCCCTGTCGCGGCAAAACCGCCGACTTCTTTTACGGAAAGAAATCCGTCCCCGGCAAAGGCCTGTTTTTCGCGGCATTGCCGACAACGGCCGGAACCGGAGCTGAAATCACTCCGAATGCCGTATTGACTGACCAGAAAACCGATATAAAAAAATCCATCCGTCACGATACCATGTTCGCGGATGTTGCCATCATCGACCCGGAATTAACTTATTCCTGTCCGCCGGAACTGACTGCTGCCAGCGGTATTGACGCGCTGACTCAGGCAATAGAATCTTACATCGCTCGCGACGCCAACCCGGTTTCAATGACGCTGGCGGCAAAAGCGACCGCGTTACTGTTCGCCAACTTGAAAAAAGCTTACCTTGACCCGAATAATTTCGTCGCCAGATCAGCCATGGCTGAAGGCAGCATGATTGGAGCTATGGCGTTTACCCAGAGCGGCCTCGGAGCAGTTCACGGGCTGGCGCATCCCATCGGCTCAAAACTGCATGTGCCGCATGGAATGTGTTGCGCTATTCTGTTGCCGATTATCATGAAATCTAATCTGCCGCACTGTGAAAAGCAGATGAATGAACTGGCTGTGACCTGCGGTTGTGGCAACGCCGGACAATTTATTGAGGAAATTAAAAATCTATGCGCGGAATTGAATGTTCCCGCCGGGTTCAGCAGTTTCGGATTCAATCGCAGTTATTTTCAATTCATTCTTGATAACTGCCGCAGCAACAGCATGAAGAAAAATCCAAGAACCTTCACCGATGCTGAAATTGAACAAATTCTGGAAAAGCTTTTATGATTAACAACCCAAACAAATATATCATTGCCTTCGGTCCGAATCCGGCGTGGCAGAAAGCGCTGTTCTTCAAGAAATTCACCGCCGGAGCAATTAACCGGGCTGAGGAAATGCAAAGTTTTCCTTCCGGAAAAGGAGTTAATTTCTGCCGGGCGGCCGCGCAATGGAATGAATTTTCAACTTTACTGATACAATTTGCCGGAGGCGATACCGGGAAACTGTTGTGTGCCGGGCTGGCTGAAGAAAAAATCGAACATCGCACCATTGAAGCCGAATTTTCCACCCGCACTTCGGTGACCTGCCTCTGCCGCACCTCCCAAACCATGACCGAAGTCATTGAACCGTCTCACCCGTTGTCGGCTCAAGCAATTGAAGATTTTCACCGGATGTTGCA
>JBAYVM010000043.1:0-10991 GCA_041674645.1 Victivallaceae bacterium
CAACCGCACAGCGGAAAAATTCTTTCCGGCGGGGTTGATGCCAATGCGTTGCATAAACCGAAACGTTTCTTTGGCGCGGCTAGAAATATTGAGCATCACGGTAGTCTGACCATTATCGCAACGGCGTTGATTGAAACCGGCAGCCGTATGGATGAAGTTATTTTCGAAGAGTTCAAGGGAACCGGTAATATGGAATTGCACCTTGATCGTAATTTATCTGACCGCAGAGTATATCCATCTATCAATATCGAAAAGAGCGGAACCCGGCGTGAAGAGTTGCTGTTGCATCCTGATGAACTGCAAAAAGTATGGACGTTGCGAAAAGCTATGAGCGGAGTTCCGCCGGCGGAAGCGATGGAATTGTTGATTGGCAAACTGAAGAAAATCAAAACTAATATTGAGTTTCTAGTTACTCTTCAGGGTTGACAAGCCATATCTTGAGTGTTATAATTAACGGCATGGTTGAACTTCTTTTCGTTCCGGATACCGGAACGAAAAGATTAAATCAATAAAATAATTTTTCGGGGTGGCAAATGGACGATAAAAAAAAGAAAATTGTAATCTACTTTTTCTATTTGATTGTCGTTTTGCTGATTATCTCTTCCGCAATCTTGATTCTGCCTGTGTATCAGAAATATCAGAAAGATAGAAATTCTTTGTTTGCTCTGAAAGAACAGGCCGCTATCAAGACCGCTGAATGTATCCGACTGAACCGTGAAGTTTACAAGCTTGAACATTCTCCAGATGCCGTTGAAAAAGTAGCCCGTGAAAAATTTGGACTTTGCCGGGAAGGCGAAACTGTAATGCGGTATAAAGTGCCAGATGCAGCGAAAAAAAGACAGTAAAATCCGGCAAAAATATTGTCAAATCAATATTTATGTGCAAAGAACAAAATTTATTAATAATTTTGCCATTATTTAGGCTTTCTCTTTTGCATTTGTCACTAAAAGTTTTTATATTTATGTAACATTTTGAAATCTATAAACAAACCAAGGCGAAGTCGTCATAAATTGGGGGTTATATCGTGAAAGTTAAAGTTTGGAGTATCCTGGCTGGTGTTGCAGTATTGCATTTGTTGTTGTTGGCAGGAATCAGTATCACTGGAGGATGCAAAGGTCCGGAAGTATTGGGCAATCGGCCGTATATCGCCGCTCCAAGTGATTCTGTAACGCCCGAACCTGGACAGCCACTTGACGTTAAGCCGACAGAATTGGCTCCGTTGCCGCCTGCTGACCATAAGCCTGCGCCGGTTATGACTCCGATGACAGATGTTATGCCGTCACATTCTATTAACGCAGAAGCGGTTAAATATACAGTGCAGAAGAATGACTCATTCTGGAAAATTGGCAGAAAATATGGTGTAAGCAGTAACGAACTGATGGCTTACAATAAAATGTCTGCCAAATCTATTCTCAAAATCGGACAAGTTATAATGATTCCGCCAAGCGGTTCGAAGATTGCATCTGGAAGCCCGAAAAGTTTTAAATCTTTTTCTGCTCCTGCTTCAGTTGCGCCTAAGAAGAAAAGCACACCAAAAACCGCGACTAAAGCTAAAAGCGCAAAGAGCGAACCGGTTTCCGCAGATGGAATGTATGTTGTAAAAAGCGGAGATTCTATTTGGAAAATTGCCGCAAAACACCATGTGAAAATATCTGAGCTGACTCAGGCAAATAATCTTAAGTCTAATGCGGTTCTCCAGATTGGTCAGAAACTGGCAATTCCGAAGAAAGGCGTAACCGGTAAAGCTGTTGCCGTTAAGACTGCAACAACTCCTAAAGCTGCCGCAACACCTGCTGCCGCAGTTACTGATAAGAATGAATCAGCTGATGATATTCTAGATAAAGTTACCGATCCAAGCGTTAAAGCAACTCCAGCTCCGGATGCTACAACTAAGCCTGCTGAAGGTAGCACTGTTGTCACTTCTACTACGGCAGCGATTCCGACGGCTTCAGCGCTTAGCAAAACTGACACGGTTGAAGTTTCTCAGGATATCAATCTTGACAAGTTTGCGAAGCAGTACGGCATCAAAGTTGAAGATATTAAAGGCCTCAACCCCGATTTACCAAAAGACGGGATGTTGAAGGCTGGCAAAATAGTTATTATTCCGGCTGCGGAATAAGATTAGTTTACACCTTGCAAGTTCAAACAGCTGGTAAATCCACTGTTTGAACTTTTTTTATTTCAGGGCTGTTCTTGAAGGAAGTAAACATGATTGAATATTTAGGCATTGTGATTGCCGCTGGCGGCAGTAGTTCAAGATTCGGCAAAAACAATAAATTGCTGGAAGAATTTAATGGAATGCCGCTGTTCATCCATTCAATAAATAATTTTATTGCAGTGTGTAAAACGGAAAATATTGTAATTGCGGTGCCGGAGTCAGAAAAAAAAGCATTCAACGGAATAATTAAAGAATATCTTCCACTAGCAAAAATAAAAATCATAGCAGGCGGTCAAGTCAGATATGAATCGGTTGTAAATGCGCTGAACGTTTTTAATTCTGATGTCCGCTTGGTGGCGATTCACGATGCAGCCAGGCCGCTGGCTGATGTTAAATTGCTTGAGAAATGTCTTCGTTCAGTCGAAACTCATGGCGGCGGAGCAATTCCTGCTAAGCCGGTCACGGATACTTTAAAACGGGTGGATGCTGACGGTCTAATCATTAATACGGTTGACCGGTGCAATTTGTGGCGCGTTGAGACTCCGCAGGTATTTGAATTGACAAAGTTGCGTGATGCCTACGCTGCGGCGGCAAAAAGCAACCTGGAGTTTACTGATGATGCTGCGGTAATGGAATATGCCGGTTTCCCGATTCATATCGTTCACAATACTGCGGAAAATATAAAAGTAACCTATCCGGAAGACTTGGCGTATTTACAGAAAATCTACAGTTGAGGTTGTTAATCGTGCCAGGCTGTTGATTTTAAACAAAATATTTCTTGAAAAAACAGTTTGAACCATCTATATTGAGCCTTCTTAACGAAAAAATAAGCCTCAAGTCAGGAATATATGGCAAAGTCACAGTGTAATGAAATTTGTTTTTACAGCTTTGGCGAGGAAGTCGCTAATAGTATAACTCATGGTGTCGGAGTTGTGATGAGTTGTGCTGCGCTGACTATTCTCGTAATCTTCGCCGCATTGTACGGCACTGCCGTTCATATCGTCTCATTCTCAATTTTCGGTAGCACAATGATTCTGCTTTATCTGTCTTCGACTTTGTATCACAGCGTGTCTCGTCCTGGGGCCAAAAAGGTTTTCAGAATAATTGACCACTCGGCGATTTATTTGTTGATTGCCGGAACCTATACTCCTTTAATGTTGTCAAGTATTCGCGGCGCTTTGGGCTGGTCTATCTTTGGCGTTATTTGGGGGTTGGCAATTGTTGGTATTGTAATGAAATGTTGTTTCATTTCAAAATTTCAAACTCTATCGGTGATAATCTATATTTTGATGGGCTGGTGTTGCATTCTGTTTTTTAGAGAATTATTCTATCATGTTTCATTGACCAGTCTGATTTTTCTGCTGGCTGGCGGCGTGGTTTATACCGCTGGAGTAATCTTTTACTCCTGGCGTTCATTGCCTTACAATCATGCAATCTGGCATCTGTTTGTCATGGGCGGCAGCACGTTGCACTTCTTCTCAATTCTCTATACCTTGTAATCACTTATCCCGTCCGGTAACCATAGCGAAATAATCCGGAAATGGCTCACTTCCAGCTTCCGCGCAGACTTGGCAGCTTGTTTCCGGCGGTAGCGGCAATATGTTTTCTACCTGGTAATACTTTTTAACCAGATGATGATTTTTTCTGATGAAACAATGGCGGCGCGGATTGACCATCGCAGTATTCATTTTTTCCCATATCATTGCTAAAGGTTCAATGCATATATTGCCGAAGCTCAATGGAGTGAAATCGCACGGGCTGAAAGCCTTTGTGTTTTGACCTTATAGAGAGAAAATACTAACGAAAGAACTCACTACATTTTGCATGTGTTTTTAAATTAAACCCTCTTTGGATATTGTGTTTTTTAGAAAAGTTTTCGCATTTGGTCGCAATAATATCGTACGTTGTCCCATTTTGCATCGGGTGGAATTCGATGGTCAGGACAGGGAATGTATCCGCCGAGTTCAATAAGCGGCTTCAGTCTTTCTATTTCAGCGTCAACTGCTGCGAAGTCTTTGGCAAAAACATTTTTGTTCATACCGCCGACTCCTTTTAGTTCTTTGCCGTATTGTTCGCGCCATGGTGCGATATTTGCATCCCAGGTGCCGACTTCGATTGGGAACATTGTGTTAACTCCATTGTTTATCCATGTCGGGATAAGCGAATCTATCATGCCATCGCAATCCAATGAAATTATATTTATATCATGTTTTTCAAACAAATCTGTAATATGTTTATAGTGTGGTCCGCATTTTTCCTCAAAGACTGACGGGATTACCAGCGGGCCGTTTTTGAAACAAATATCTTCCCAGAAAATAGCGTAATCAAATTTTATTCCACTTTGCAAAACTGTTTCGAGACATTTATATGTGAGTCCTGCTGAAGTATTGATGATTTCATCATAAAGTTCAGGATCATCCGCCCAAAGATAGCTGACTCCCGTAACTCCGAGCCAGTTACGGATTACACCTAACAGGCTTCCGGCATGGAGTCCCAAAGGTTCCTGTCTGTCATCCTGTTTGCTTTTTAATTCTTTCAAACGCTCAAAATCTATTCTGTCTTCGGAAAACTTCAGGCGTGGTAAAAAATGCTCTTCCCAGGATGCTCTATCTTTGAGTAAATGATCGATTTCTGCCGGAATTGATCCTGCCTCAGGTGCTTCCAGAACTATTACTCCGGATCCATCTCTGACTTTTTTAGAACCATCCGGTAATTCTTCCATCACCTTTCTTTCAAACGCCGGATTAAGTCCGCTATTACAGCCAAAACTATTACCACCACCCCAGCCAAAATCAAACCCGAGTCTTTCCATCACTTCTGGCGGAGGATTACCGCCACAGTGCCCTTCGGCTTCTTCTTTACTTATATGTCCTTCTTGAATCCATTTTTCAAGAGTTTCGTCCCAAAGTCCGAAATGAACTACCGATATACGGTCATAATTTTCATAGTTCATTATTGCGTGAAGGCGTTCTCGATTATTCATATTAATATTCCTTTTTTAGATTTTGTTTATTTTCTATTTTTTATTAATTGATTGGCTGAAAATCAGCCAATTTACTCAATTTTTACAGTCTGTTTTCGTTACGTATAGTTCGTACTGAAATCGATATTTATTGCAATACTATAGAATTAATTTTATTATTATTTTTATATTCATAATTATAGATGTGTCGTGTGCCTTCGTGGATGGAGTCAAAACACACTTGAGTGCAGTCGCGGGACCAGTTCGGGTGAAGATCACAGCGGGTCGGAGTCGCTAAGTTTGGATCGGCATAAAATTTGCCCAGCTCAAAAATTTTGCGACTCTCGTTGTTTACTAGATATAAGCTGCGTTCATTGTTTTCTTTGTCAGGATAAGTATCAGTCAACATCCATTTTTTGTCCAGCGAGTATGAACAATGACCATCTTGTCCGTGTAATGATGCCGGTCCAACTTGTTTAACTGTATCTGTTTGGTCTGTGAATTCATAATAATCCCAGCCGCCTGAGTTTTGATTCGCAAACGCTATTATTTTATCATTAGCAAACCAGGTGTAATGTGAAGTCATATCATCAAGGTTTAATGGATAGATATTTTCCCCATCAATATCAGCAGTAAGCATATGAGTTAAATGGTTTCTGTTCGGCATTCGCCAGCGATGGAGAAAAGCAAAACGTTTACTGTCAGGAGAAAATAATAAATGATTGAACCAGTTAGGATTGTCATCCATTTCAGGGCGATTAAAAGTTTTAACAATCTGATCAACGGAAATAATCAGCTTAGATGTATTCTTTTCTATATCAATCAGCCATGCACCATCATTTTCAGGGTGTTTTTCCCCGGAGAAAATATCTTCAGCTCCGGCATAACCATAACCGGGGCGTTCTTTATCCAGTCGTGAAAAGTTAACACTTAAAGCGTATTTCCCATCCGGGCTGAGGCAATATACGGGACGGCATAGAGTTTGTTTTTCTCCAGTGAACACATCCACAACTCGGGCAACAAACTTATCTCCGACACGATCATTATAAATAACTTTTGTTCCCGTTCCATCATTCATCCACTGCAGCATACATCCCTGCTGCCAGCACCATGCTTTAGTTTCACCAATCTTTATAAACTTGTTATTATCATGGCGGTCAATCATACCGACAATCAATTTGTCATCGGCGGTTGGTTGACGATCCATAAATTCAGCCCGGTTCGCTAATACATAACGCCCGCTGACATCCCATGGATATTTATCAAAATATCCGAAAAACCAGAATCCGCCGTCATCCGGACTTATCTTTTCTACTGCAAGTGTTTTCTTTTTCATTTTACTTAAACCTTTAGTTGCCCTAACGCATCAAAACCTTGATCCGTTGAAAGGATTGATTGATATGAATATTTATGGTTAATAATTTCCTTAAGTTGAGCGGCTTCTACAAGCAATGCATTTTCTTCAGCTTCAAAGTTTTCCGCATATTCTTCCAGTTGACGCTTCAAATAAGAAGCTGCTATTGAGGAATTGTCTATTTTTAATGTACAAACTATTAAACGCCCAGCTCCTATTTTAAGTTCAAAAAGCATTGCCTGACGTTTGACTTTTTTAAATGAACTTACCATCTCTAATATTGGAGAAACCGGTAGATTTAACATGCTCAAATCTACAGCGTCAGCATTCTCGATCATATCCGCAAAATGCCAGTCGCACCAGCCTTCATGTGGAAAATCTTTAAATATCGGATGATCATAAATTACTGTTGCCAGATTAGCTTCTGCCCTGCCCGCTACAGAGAGCTGCCACGTTGTACCAAGAGCCGGAAAAGGCCCTTTACCGTAGAGAATACAGCTTGCGCCTTCAGTTATTTTGTTTATAATTGTATCATCAAGATAATCAGTTTCTATTAGATTACTTTCTTTTTCAGCAATATCCGGGAAACTCCATACTGGCCATTTATTTTTGAATCCTGCAAAAGATGCATGAATAAAATATTTTTCAGCAATTGCCAAAGCTGGAAAGGAAAATTCAAAATCTTCAAGTTCCGCTATATTACCGCAATCTACAGCTTCAATATCAATAGATTTACATTCAACTGTTTTTCCATTGTCATCAAGCAATTTCACTTCAAGTTTAGAGTTTTTAATTCCTTCAGGCTCGAAACAGGAAAAAAGAACTTTGAATTTTAGTTTATCATTATTTTTATAACAATATGTGTTGTCTTTATCCAACAATAAAACACTTCGCCCGTTGTAAGCAAGGACGTCATCAACTTTTTCGCCAGGCTTAAGCTCATAAAATTCATTCATAATTCCGCAGGGATAGCCGTATCTATGCCATTGATAATCAATAGCCCCAAGCAAATCATAACCTGCCAGATTAGAACAACTCCTCGCGTTTTCCAAAGTTTGCTTACGCAAGATTTGCTGCCACCGGCATGAGTTCTGATAAAATAATTCAGCCTTATCCAATAAACCCGCATCAATCATATTCTGCCTTACTCTGTTATAGACACGATTGCCGATTCTGGTATTTTCATAACGTGATTCAAGCGACAAATCAAGATATGTTCCCTGAATACAGACTTCATGCGATAAGCATGGGCGTTCATAATATTTTATTTTCTGATTAAGGCTTTTCGCTTCACAACAAGTTGAAGTATAACTTAGTTGTCCCCATGAAAACTGTCCAAATACATCTGAAAAGCTTTGTAAATGCTGTAGCCTTGCCGGATTATGAACGAATGGTTCGCGTTTGATTGGGAAACTGAAGTCTGAAAAATTCCAACTATACTCAACTCCACGCAAAGCTTCCTGCGGATTGAACAATGCATCCGGAGCGAGTTCTTTTGTTTTTTCAGCTACAATCTCCAAATAAGATATTTTTTCTTCATTTAATAATTCTTCATTACCGGCGCAATATATTACAACGCTGGGATGACAGCGACAGGCACAAATAATATCATTCCATTCCTGCATTCCAAAACCAACAGGGGCTTCCACCTGAATAAACATCCCGAGTTTATCACAAACCCGCATGTATTCCTCCGGCGGCACCGAAGTATGAAAACGAAGCCAGTTAAACCCGAGTTCCTTCATTTTCGATACAATTCTTAAATAATATGCTTCATCAATAGGAGCTGTACAGCTCTCAGCAAAATAAGCATGCTCAGTATTACCACGCAGAAAAACCGGTACACCATTAATTCGGAGATTCATTTTTTCAGTAGTAAGTCTCCGCATTCCAAAATCTCGTTTAAAAACATCAATTATATCGTTACCATGCTTTAAGCTGAGTTCGATTTGATATAATTCAGGAGAATCGGCAGACCATGAAGTTAATTTTTTAGCGTCACTTTGGAACTCTAAACTTACACTCTTAATCTCATCAATTAACACTCCATCCTTAAATATTTTCGCGTTAAAAGTCAGCTCATCCTGCTTGCTGCGCAATTCAGCTTTCCAGTTAAGTTTTTCCAGCTTTTCATCAGGGTAAACAAACAAGTCTTTAATTGACGGCGCGTCATACATCTGCAGTTCAGCATCCCCAAATACACCGCCGCTATATCCTTTAAAACCGCGTACCATGCACCCAAGCCGATCACGACGGGTATTGCTCACAGCAATAATCAATTCATTAATCCCCTGCGACATTACTGGGAGAACTACTTCAAAATTAGTGCTGTAACCAACATGAGATTCAATCAACTGTCCATTGAGAAAAATAGCAGCATCCATTGTTACACGCCCTAAGCGCAAGACGGCATACTGGTGTTTTTCGCTAATATTTATTTTTTTGCGATACCAGACAGTTCCACAGATAAACGGTAAAGAAGCATCAGGAGGAGCGCTTCCATGATTAGCAAAATCAACCTCCTCATATTCTTCATTTGTTTTTACTGTATAATCTGTAAATGCTTCAGGAAAATCATCCCAACAGCCCGGCAAAGATATTTCCCCGTTAAATTCGACCGGGACATCAATAATTCCCGGCGTTTCCTCAGTGTATGTAAAATCACATATTCCACTTAGATTCATATTTGGTTTCCTAATCAGTTATTACTTGATTAATTTTATTTTTATTATATCGGTCGCCATACAACTCGGCGGACGGAGGCGAATTTCATCTGCAGCTAACAATTCGTATCCCCAGTGTGTAACCAGTGCTACCTCTTCTCCTGTGCGCATCAATTCAGCTTTTTCTATTTTCCCGTTTAACTGCGGCAAAATAATATCTCCCATTGCTTGAACAGGCAAGTACAAGTATAAATAATTATCTTTTTGAGTATAAAAACATCCATCTGGAGCCGGATATTCTGACATACCTGCGCCATATATTGCTTCCGCATGACACTCAAACCACTTTGCCAGTTGTTTCATTATACTTGCGCTTTCTGGAGGAATTAGTCCTTTTTCATCAGGGCCGGCATTTAACAAAAGATTTCCGTTCTTGCTGATACAATTTGTTAATGCAGAAAGTATTGAATTTATTGTTTTATAATCTTTATCTTCTCTAAAGTATCCCCATCTCGTATTCATTGTCATGCATGTTTCCCAAAGGCATGGAACTCCATTAAGCTTTAACGGGGCATTAGGCACGGAAACCTCTGGAGTACAATAATCTCCCTGAAAAGATTTTTTATCAAAAGATAAGCGGTCATTAACCATTATCTTAGGCTGTAAACGATAAACCATTTCTAATAGTGGAGCAGGATTCCATTCACTGGAATCTTTATGTTTTGAAGTATAATCAAAAAATAGAACATCTATTTCCCCGTAATCAGTCATTAGCTGTTCGACTGTATCGTAAAGGTATTTCTGATATATCTTCAGGTTACGCTTGGAGAAATCGCGTTCACCACGTTTCCACAAAGGATGTTCAGCATCTGGAATAAAATGCGGATGCCGCCAATCAACCAGACTGTGATAAAATCCTATTTTTAATCCACGAGCACGAAACGCAGTAACCAGTTCAGCGGTAATATCTTTACCATAGGGGCTGTTTGTGATTTTAAAATCTGTATATTTACTGTCAAACATACAATAACCGTCATGATGTTTAGTGGTAAAAACCACATAACGCATTCCTGCTTTCCAGGCAAGATCAGCCCATTCCTCAGGGTTAAAATCAACGGGGTTAAACTGCTCCGCAAATTTTTCGTATTCCTCAAAATCCCAATCATCATGAAATAAAGTCCATTCAGCACGTCCAGGAATAGAATATATTCCCCAATGAATAAAAAAACCGAAACGGGCATTACTGAACCAATCCTGTCTCATATCTAACCTCTTTTTAGTAAAACATTTTCTAACATACAGTGTTCTTATTTAAGATGTCTATGCGTATGTCTGGTATTATAAAATCATACATCATATTAGTTTTATTGATAATTTCTTGTTCGATATCTGGGATATCTATTTTTTTTGAATAAGCAGTAATTACCTGCGAAAACCATTCTTTATTTGCGGCACTTTCATATTCATTCTGAAAGTATGCGTCTATAGAGTTCTGATCATCACAGGCAATACCTTGCCTTGTTAAATTTACATCAACCATCACAATATCTCGAAGTATTGTTTCTAATTGTTGCCTTTCATCGTTCAATTTATTGTTCTGATTAACAATAGATTTTATTTCATCACTAAAATCAAACAGATTAATTTTATCATTAATATTTCCTTTATAAATACTGCCATTGATTTTAACAATGCAGTTTTCTTGAGAAAAATCACTTAAATTAAGGTTAAAATTATTCCATGACTTTATAGGAATTAGCTTTACCGCTTTTGAAAATATTTCATCTTCAAAGCTTGGTATAAGGGATGGTTTTACTGTAAGAGAAATCTGCTTATCTCCTTTATTCAGTTCAA
>JBAYVM010000044.1:0-10925 GCA_041674645.1 Victivallaceae bacterium
AAGATGAGACGGCGCGGCTTCGGCGGCGCGACGGATGACTGCCAGTCCTGAATCGTCCGCAGTCAACGCCAGTTGCGGTTCATGATTTTTCACTTCCGGCTGAAGCGTGGCGTATTCTTCATGGCTGACGTATGGCAAATTGGCGGCAATGCAATCGAACGTTCGGTCGGCCAACGCGGAAAAAAGATTGCTTTGCAGTAAAGAAACATTCTGTAAGTTATAGCTTTGGCGGTTGCGTTCAGCCACGGCCAACGCCGCCGGACTGATGTCAACCGCAGTAACCTGCACGTCCAGACGTTCACAAGCCACTGCCAGCGCGATTGCTCCGCTACCGGTTCCCAAGTCCAGAATAGAAGCGTTTCCCGGCGCGGTCAGGCAGATATTTTCCACCAGCAGTTCGGTTTCCGGTCGCGGAATCAGCACATCCGGAGTTACTTCCAGACAAAGATTCATAAAATATGCCCGCCCGAAAATATATTGCACCGGTTCACGATTGGAACGCCTCAATAACGTTTGTTCAAGCCGTTCCAGAATGTCAGCTGATGGAATTTCGTCATAATGTGAAAGCAAAGCCGCCCGGGAGCAGTCCAATGTTTCCATGAACAGTATTTCAGCTTCAGCGGCGGGGTTTTCAATTCCGGCTTTTCCCAGTGCTTGCGCGGCGGCGCGGAGCAGGGTCAGGAAAGTTTTTGGAGAATTCCGCATCAGTTTCCGCTCGCTTCGTGGATTATGTCAATAAATTCTTTCTGTGACACTTCTTCCAGATGTTTGCCTTTGGCGGCGAGTTTTTCATTGACTTTGATTGCGGTTTCCGTCATGCGTTCATGCGTTTCTTCCGAACCTCCGACCAGAAAAAAATTATCGCCTTTCGTGACGCGTTTATGTCCGTCTTTATTATCCAGGCCAATACCGGCCATTATTGCTTTTGGTTTGTTTGTGCTTCCGTGCGGAGCAACCATATACTCAATCTCCGTGAAATAAAGTTTTTTATATTTTGTCGTTTAATATACTGCGCTGACGGCTAAACTCAAACTTTGAACAGAGAAGAGTCCCGTGATTTAAGCGCTTGTAATTTTTGCGGAAGAATGTATTTTAAGCAATTATTTTTTGGAATTTAAACCGGATTCAAGCAGAAATAACCTTTAAGAATGGTAATATTCCGGGTAGCGTAAACTGACGACAGTTTACTTGTGACCAAGCAAAAGAAAGGAAACAGATGAAAGCTTTTTTTGTATTCTCCGGACAGGGAGCCCAGGCGGTCGGCATGGGAAAAGACCTGTATGACGCCAGCAAGGCGGCAGCCGCAATATTTGATATTGCAGACAAAACTTTAAACTGGTCAGTGAGTAACCTCTGCTTCAACGGTCCGGCGGAAAAGTTAACAGAAAGCCGTTACTGCCAGCCGGCAATTTATACCATGAGTTGCGCGGCGCTGGCGGCGTTCAAAGAAAAATTTCCCGGAATACAGCCGGTTGGTTGCGCCGGATTGAGTCTTGGCGAATATGCCGCACTGTTTGCCGCCAGCGTGTTTTCTTTTGAAGACGGACTCAGGCTGGTGGCAAAACGCGCCGAATTAATGGATGCCGCCTGCCGGGAAACCGACGGTGGAATGGCTTCGGTATTGGGCGGAGATGAAGCAATTATTCGCGAAGTTTGTGATGAATGCGGCATTGACGTTGCCAACTTCAACAGTCCCGGTCAAATTGTTATCAGCGGCGATAAAGCTAAAGTTGAAACGGCAGTCGCGGCGTTGAAAGAACGCGGCTTGCGTAAAGTAATTCCGCTGAAAGTAGCTGGCGCTTATCATTCACGCCTGATGAAAAATGCCGGAATTCAGTTGCGACAGGTATTGGAAACCACAACGCTAAAAATGCCGCAGGTGCAAGTTTTCCATAATTATAGTGCCGCTCCGGTTGATTCGATTGAACTGCTGAAGAATAATCTGGAAGCCCAGGTGGCCGGAAGCGTCCGCTGGGAAGAATGCGTCCGGAAAATGATAGCCTCCGGCGGCGACACGATGATAGAATTCGGTCCAGGCAATGTCCTTACCGGATTACTTAAAAGAACTGACGAAACCATCGCGTTTTTTAATGTCAACAGTATTGAAAGCCTTAACGTTATAAAATAACAATTAACACAGAAGGATTCTGAGTATGTGTAACGAAAGAAATCTTGATGGCAAAGTAGCGCTGGTTACCGGTGGCGCTCGTGGCATCGGCAAAGCCATTTGTCAGCGTCTGGCTGACGAAGGCGCTTCCCTGGCAATCGTTGATATTATGCTGGAAGTTGCCCAGCAGACCGCTGACGAATTCAAAGCGCAGGGCGTAAAAGCCGTTGCCTATGCAGCCAATGTCGCGAAGCCGGAAGATGCCGACGCAACCATCAAAAAAGTGGTTGAAGATTTTGGCAAACTGGATATTCTGGTGAACAACGCCGGCATCACTCGCGACACGCTGATTATGCGTATGTCTGAACAAGACTGGGATTTGGTAATCGCGGTGAACTTGAAAGGCACTTTCAATTTCACCAAGGCGGCTATTCGCCCGATGATGAAAGCCAGAAGCGGCAAAATTGTCAATATTGCTTCCGTTGTCGGACGCATGGGCAATGCCGGCCAGGCAAATTATTCCGCCTCCAAAGCCGGAGTTATCGGACTGACTAAGACTTCCGCGAAAGAAGTTGCCAGCAGAGGCATTCAGGTTAATGCCGTTGCTCCGGGCTATATCATGACTGATATGACCGGCAAACTGTCTGAAGAAGCAACCGAAGCGTTCATGAAAGTAATCCCGATGAGGCGCGCCGGAACTCCGAAAGATGTGGCTGACGTGGTGTTCTTTCTGTGCTCTGAAAACTCCAATTATGTCACCGGACAGGTCATTAATGTTGACGGCGGAATGTTGATGTAAGTAAAATTTTGCGACATTGTTCAGAAAAAAATTTGATTTTTCGGAATAATGTCGCATTTTAAAGAAAATCAGGTTTAAAAAGCAAACCGTTTTAATAAACATAAGAACTAATAAGGAGGACTTCAAATGTCTTCAGTTGCTGACAAAGTAAGAAAAATCGTAGTAGAACAACTTGGCGTATCAGAAGATCAGGTAAATGATGATGCAAAATTCATCGAAGACCTCGGCGCGGATTCACTGGATCAGGTTGAGCTGGTTATGGCCCTCGAAGAAGAATTCGGTTCAGACATTCCTGACGAAGACGCCGAAAAACTGACGACTGTTGGCGAAGCTATCAGATATATTGATGGCAAAAGCAAAGAATAATCGTTCTAAGGTTATAGAATTTTTCGAATGGGTCACTACACTTGTGGTCGTGACCCATTTTTTTTGTAACATCTAAGAATAGAGGTTTTGAATGAACGGCAGACGAGTAGTTGTAACCGGAACCGGAATAATTTCCTGCGTTGGTAACAGTGTGGGCGAGTTTTGGGATTCGCTGGTGAATGGTCGTTGCGGACTGGATAGAGTGACATATTTTGATGCGTCTGAATTCAGGACTCAAATTGCTGGTGAAGTGAAGAATTTCGATATTTCCAAATACATGCTGCCAAAAGAAGCCAAGCGACTGGATATGTTTTGTCAATTTGCCATCGCGGCGGCGGAAGAAGCCATGGATACTGCCGGCCTGCCTAAGGTTTTAGACGGCAGTTCAGTTGACCCAACCCGGGTTGGCGTGATTGTTTCCAGCGGAATTGGCGGATTGTCCACGATGAGTGATCAGGACAGACTGTTGAACGCCCGCGGTCCAGGCAAAGTTTCTCCCTTATTGATTCCAATGATGATTATCGACCTGGCTTCAGGCAATATTTCAATGCGTTACGGGGCTCAGGGGCCAAATCTCGGACTGGTTACTGCATGCGCTACCGGATGCCATTCAATCGGTGAATCTTTCTGGACAATCAAACGCAATGATGCCGATATTATGCTGGCCGGCGGCGCGGAAGCGACAATTATACCGTTGGGGTTTGCCGGTTTCTGTTCCATGAAAGCCATGAGTCAGCGTAACGATGACCCGAAACACGCCAGCCGCCCTTTTGATGCTGACCGTGACGGATTCATAATGTCTGAAGGCTCCGGAGTGCTGGTACTGGAAGAACTTGAACACGCAAAGAAACGCGGAGCTAACATTTTAGCCGAAATTGTCGGCTACGGTGCAACTGCCGACGCTTATCATATTACTTCGCCCCACCCGGAAGGCGATGGCGCTGCCAGAGCCATGAAGATGGCGCTGGGTCATGCCGGACTGAATCCGGAAGATGTCCAGTACATTAATGCGCATGGAACCAGTACTGAGCTTAACGACAAGTACGAAACCAAAGCGATTAAGCGGGCGTTTGGAGATTATGCCTCCAAAGTGTCTGTAAGCAGCACAAAAGGCAGCACCGGTCATTCGCTCGGAGCGGCTGGCGGCTTGGAGTCAATTGCCTGTATTCAGGCTATCCGGAACAATATTGTTCCTCCGACCATAAATTATACGACCCCCGACCCGGAATGTGATTTGGATTATACTCCCAATACTGCACGGGAAAAAAAGATTGATGTGGCGATGAATGTTAATCTTGGCTTTGGTGGTCATAACGGAGCGTTGATATTTAAACGTTACGTGTAATAGAGTATTTTTTGCGAGGCGGAACGCTTTTTAGAAATTAGCGTTACCGCCTCTTGTTTTGCTGATTAATCCGTTTATAGTATTGTCTAAATAATTTTTTTTGGCTTTTTAAAGTCTATTTTTATTAAACTGGAGGCAAATGATGAAACAAGTGATGCTGGTTTCTGGTGTTTTACTATTGGTTGGCGCTTTCGGATGTGCTCCGCGGCTGGCAGAGACTCCTCTGAGCGAAAGCGAAGCGCAATGGGGAAAATATGTCAAACAAAATTACCCTGATTGGAAATTGCCGCAAACGATACCTCCAAGCGATAAGGATGGAAAGTTACTGGATGCGAAACCAGCGCTTGCGCCTGCAGAAGTCATAGAGGAAGTAAAAGCAACAGAAACTATTCAGGATATAGATGCTGGCGGTAAAGTGCTTGCACAGGAAAAAGTCTCTGTCAATGAAGAACAAAAATTTGAAATGTATACTGTACAGCGCAATGACAGTCTTTGGAAGCTTTCCAGAAAATTTTACAAGAAAAGTAGCGAATGGCAGAAAATCAAAGACGCCAATCAGGATGTCCTTAAAGGTTCTGACCGGCTGAAGCCTGGAATGGTACTTAGAATTCCGCTGCTCTAATAAGAGGTTCTGTAGAACTTTAATGTCGGACGAAGATAAATATTGTTTTGATCACGGCATGACCATCCATGAGGTATTTGCAGGGCATGTTGTAAAAAATTTGAAGCAGGCGGAAGCATTGCTTAACGTAGAGCTGGTTGCGCGTGATTTTTGGATAAAGATTTCTGGCGCCAGAGATAATATTGCCCGGGCGATGGCGTTTCTCGGGGAATTATCAAAAGTTTTTATTCTGCGTAATCGTCATTTAGATCAAAGCGATTTTGACCAGATATTGAAAGCCTATCGCGACCACCGGGATAAAGAACTGCATCACCTTTTTTCTGAAAGAATCTCCGTCAGTCCGAAAAAACGGGATATTGTGCCGCGTTCACGCGCTCAGCTGGAATATGTGGCAGCAATTAGAGAAAAAGATATTGTTTTCGGCATCGGTCCGGCTGGAACAGGAAAAACTTATCTCGCCATGGCGATGGCGGTGTCTGAATTATTAAAAGGTAATTATTCCAGGATTGTTCTCACCCGTCCGGCAAAAGAAGCTGGAGAAAACCTTGGCTTTCTGCCCGGCAGTCTGGAAGAAAAGATTATGCCTTATCTGCGCCCGCTTTACGATGCTTTATATGACATGCTGGATTTCGAAGAAGCCAGCTCATTAATTCAACGAAATATCATCGAGGTTGCACCCTTGGCATTTATGCGCGGGCGCACTCTGAATAACGCATTCATCATTCTCGATGAAGCTCAAAACACTTCCGAAGAGCAGATGTTGATGTTTTTAACCCGGCTGGGTTTTGATTCTCAATGTGTCATTACCGGCGACCCGTCTCAAACCGACTTGGCGCGTAACGAAAGCTCCGGATTGCTGCATTCTGTTAAAACGTTGAAAGATATTTCCGAGATAGGATTTTGTCACTTTACAACTAAAGACGTGGTACGCCATTTTCTGGTTGAAAAAATTATAAACGCGTACCACAAAACTACAGGTTGAACCAGTCTATGTTTGCTGCTGTAAAAGATTATTTTGCCAGGCTTCGGAATCAGCGCCGGATGGAACAAAAAGGGTTGGTTGGTTCGCGCAAGCGGCGTACAGACACACCCCTGAGAACCGCAGCAGACCAGTCTAAGGTACTTGGCGCGCTGATGTTAATAGCGTTATGGGGCGTATGTTCATTGATGCTTATGCTGCCTTCGTTACAATCCGGCAGATTGCCGTTAGTATTAACCCAAAGCGCACCGAAAACTATTTTTTCTGATTTTGATTTTGCTTATAAGAATATAGAGAAAACCGACAAACTGAAGCGTGACGCGGTTGACCAAGTTCCTCTTTATTTTAAGATTTCGGATACTGAAACCGCCAAGGCGACGCAAAATTTAAAGAGCTTTTTTGCCGCAGTCGCTGTCAGGGCGAACTCGGAAAAACAGAGCCGTAAATACATTCCCGACAGTGATTATTTTTCCAATCTGGTTGCAGGAATGGATAACGGGATTATTCAGTCAGTCTATTCTTTGATTCAAAACGACCAGCAAAGCAGCAATTTTGAGAAGGAATTGGATTTAGTCATGGGGCAAGGAGTCTTCAGCCAGAAAGAGAAGAATAGTTACAAAGTTGGCCAGCAAATCCGGATTATAGACTCTCGCGGACGTGACCGTTTCCCAAAGATGGCGGTTGATGTTCCGACCCCGGAAGAGGCGGCGGAAGTCATCGTTGATGCTGTATTAAAATATTATTCCCCTAGCGGCGACCGGGATATTCTGAGGAAAAATTTAATTCAAGCCAGCGTGGCTGTAATTGGCATGCATGGAAATCTTACTCTTGATGCGCAGCGCACCGAAACTAAGCGGAAAGAGACGGCTGAGGCGGTTAAACCGGTTATGGTTGAGGTGAAAAAATATCAACCGGTTATTGCCAAGGGACAGATTGTCAACGCTGAAATGTTGACCAGGCTGGAAACATACGAGAAAATTTGTCAGGAACGGCTTCAAGAAACCGATACCGGCCAGAAATTATTCCGCAACATTACCTGGAGTTTAATTTTAATGATTTTTGTAGGCTTCTACATGTATCATATTCATCCGGAAGTGGTTAGGAGCAATCAAAAAATCGGCATTGCCGGCGCGGTTATTGTGATTTCGCTCATGGCGAATTACTTGTTTATCGAACTGTTTAACTATTTCAGCGCGAACTTCAGCATTCCGCCGGAACTGGTTAACGATGCGATTCCGATGGCGCTGCCGGCAATTCTGCTGGCGGTAATGATTGGATTCAGAGTTGCGTTGTACGTCGGATTTTTTGTTGCCGCAATAACGTCAATGATGCTTGGCAACTCTTTCGATGTTGCATTAGAAGGTCTGGTTGTCTGCTGTCTGTCCGGAATTGCTGTTCGCAGCGCAATTAATTACCGCTCGTTCTTTTTACGCAGTATATTAATTGTTTTCGCGACGTTCTGGCTGCTAGATTTTAATATCTTATACAATATTTCAGCGCGAACGGACATTATGTTATGGACTGCCGGCTTGTCGTTAATTAACAGTTTTATCACTGCGACAACCGCGCTTATTCTAATTTTTGTGTTTGAGTTGTTTTTTAATGTCAGCACCAACATGTCTCTGCTGATGTTATGTGATTACAACCATCCTTTGCTCAAACGGTTGCAATTGGAGGCTCCTGGAACTTTTCATCACAGTTTAATGGCTGCGACGTTGGCGGAATACGCGGCCAAAGCGATAAATGCTAATCCGGTCAAAGCCAGGGTGGGAGCGATTTTTCATGACATCGGCAAATTGACTAAACCGGAATATTTTGCCGAAAATAATGTTGGAGCGGAAAGCAAACACGACGACCTGCATCCCCGGATGAGCAGTCTGATTATTCTTAATCATGTAAAAGAAGGGGTTGATCTGGCTTTGAAATACAAACTCAGAAAGATTATCCGGGACACCATCCAGCAACACCATGGAACGGATATTGTCTACTATTTTTATAAACGCGCACTTGATGACAACCGCGAAAAAGGTTTGCAGGTTGATGAAGGCGAGTATCGTTATCCGGGACCGCTTCCCAGCGAGAAAGAAGTTGTGATTGTCAGCCTCGCCGATGCCTGTGAAGCCGCTTCGCGTTCGCTTCAGAAACCAACCCCGAATAAGGTTGAGGCCATGGTTTGGGAAATATTCAGAAAACGCATTCGTGACGGGCAGATGGACGATGCCAAACTGACGATAGCTGAACTGGCAAAAATTAGAGACAGTTTTGTTAAGACGTTAACAACAATGACCCACAGCAGAATCGCATATCCGAAGGATGAAGAAGATGAAGATGACTTATTCATGGAGGCGAACAAAAATGTTGCCCCCAGCGAGAAAACAGATAACCCGGCTGGTGAAAAGAGCGTCTGAGCTCTGCCGCCTGCCGTTGGACGGGTTGACAGTGGGAGTGGTATTGGTCGGCGACAGAACCATGGCCAGAATAAATCGTGAATTTGTCGGACATGAAGGCACTACCGATGTGATAACCTTCAATTATATGGAGGCGGAAGATGATTTGGCATCAAGCGAACCGGCGGTAGAATTGATTGTTGGCGTTGATGTCGCGTTGCGTGAAGGTCTACGCCGGAAGGATTCTTCATACGCCCGGGAGCTGACGCTTTATATTGTTCACGGGCTGTTGCATTCCGCCGGAGAGGATGATTTAGAACCGGCTGACAGAAAAAGAATGCGCCTGCGCGAACGACAGGTCATGAAACAGCTTGAACAGGAATTTAACTTAACAGAAATTTTTCCGCTGGCTAGCGGCAACATCAGTAAATAACATAAAAAGGTGGATTTTACAATATGGATCATGAGTTTTTAATCATTGACATTATTATTTTTGTCTGGTTGCTTTCGGCATGGGAGGCGATGTTTGAACTCAGTCGCGGACGTGTGCGAAGATTGGAAACTGAGAATAAAGAGCTGGCCAGAAAACTGGACAGATGGCTGGAAAAACAGAATGAGTTCGATATCATTTTCCGGTTTCTGACTTTTCTGCTGATTGGTTTAATGGCAACATCGCTGTATGAAAATTTTGCAGAAATTTTGCCAAAGGCAACATTTGCCGCGAAGGCTGCTTGGACAACCGGCGCGCTGTTTGCAATTCTCGTGGTCAGTGGCATTCTAATCCGGATTATGCTTCGTCGTCTGGATATCGTTATTTTAAAAATGACCTTACCGCTGATGTTATTGATGCGCTATTCGCTGTTATGGCCGGTGGTGGCAGTAATAAAAGTCAGTGAACGCAGCTCGGGCAATGATAATGATGATGAAAAAACTTCTGCTGAAGACGAAATAATGTCTCTGGTTGAACACGACAACGAAGACGGAGGCGGAAATTCTCTGGAAGAAGATGAAAAACGGATGATTCGCGGAATTTTTGATCTTGATGACACCTTGGTCAGAGAAATTATGACGCCGCGCGTGGACATGGTTGCGCTACCGTCATCAGCATCGATTACTGATGCGAAACGCACTTTTGTCGAAAGCGGACACAGCCGGATTCCGGTTTACGGAAACAGCATTGACGAAATTAAAGGCATTCTCTATGCTAAAGATTTTCTCGATGAAAGTCGGGATTACAGCCATCTGGATGATTTCTCTCATAAACCGCTGTTTGTTCCGGAAACAAAAAATGTTGGCGATCTGCTGGAGGAATTCCGTAAAAACAGCCTTCATGTGGCGATAATTATTGATGAATACGGCGGCACTTCTGGAATTGTCACGCTAGAAGATATTCTTGAAGAAATTGTGGGAGATATTCGTGATGAATATGATACTGACGAAGATGACGACGACGAACCAATGGTAATGCCGGACGGGTCAGTCATTGTGGATGGACGCTGCCTGATTAGTGACATTAACGACGATTTTGACCTGGAAATTCCGGAAGATGAGGATGTTGACACGGTCGGAGGATATGTTTGCGGCGAGTTCGGAAGAATACCTGAACCCGGAGAAGAGATTAACGTGGAAAGCGTCGCCCGGTTTACGGTGTTGAAAGCGGATAAACGGAAAATTTCAACGTTGAAAATAAACCGGTTCAAAGAAAATAATGAATAAACAATATTTTATCAACTGGCTGAGAAAACGGATAATTACCGGGATGCTGGTAATTATTCCCGTTTTTGTAACCTTGCTGCTTACCGGATTCCTTTATGTAAAACTGACAACCTGGGCGGTGAGATTTTTTGCCCGGCTGGATCCTGCATTCGCTTCCGGATTCTGGCCGGAACAGATGATTCGACTGCTTGCATTGTTTTGTATCATTTTACTCCTGTTGTTGGTTGGAGAATTTGCCAGCTATAAAATTGGACGCTGGCTGATTAGATTTGCGGAATGGATTATGATGAAACTGCCGTTGTTGAGTTCAATTTATGCAACATGCCGCCAGATTGGCGAAGCATTGTGGACCCCGGAAGGCAGCATGTTCAGCAAAGTGGTACTGATTGAATACCCGCGAAAAGGCGTCTGGGCAATCGGTTTTCTGACTAATGAAAACAAGGATGGCTGGGAAATAAACGATAAAACCGGCAATAAGCTGATTAGTATATTTCTGCCCACCACGCCTAATCCAACCAGTGGTTTTTTACTGCTGATTCCCCAAGAGGAATGCATAGTTCTAGACATGGACGTTGCCGATGGAATGCGTCTGGTTATCAGCGGC